>CANNKH010000001.1 GCA_947504985.1 Methylococcaceae bacterium
TAAGTTAACGCACGAATCGGATTTAGTGTTGATAGTCGATCCAAGTCTATTTTATAGATAATGTTGTAGTGTCAGTATTTTTTACAACTTTGATTGAAACCTAGTACTTTGATATGTATATAAAATATTTTTTTATTTATCCATATGAAAAATAAGGAAAATAGTTGTTAGTTTGAGTATTGGCGCATTATTTGCTTTTATTTAAAATGATATTTTATTTAAATTTACATAATACTTAAAAAGGATGACTGTCCCATGAGATTACATACAAGATTAATGCGCATAATATTATTTTTAGTAATCCTTGTATTTGCTCAGACGACTACCGTTTACGCAAGCAGTTTACTAACATGGAATATCCAAGATGCGGTTTTTAACGACGGCACCACGCTAACTGGATATTTTACTATAGACATCACAAATAATACGGTTACTAATTATGATTTTCAAACGCAGGCCGGGGCACTTTTAGCAGCGTTCCATTACGTTGATTTACCTGGAAACAGTACCTATTTCGGTTCTGACCCATGGGGCACAAATCCCAATTCTTATCTGTTCACCAGTGAGGTTCCGTTGCAGGGTTGGGCAGATCCAATGATCCAAATTTCATCAATATCATCGTTTTTGGTAGCTGGAATAAACATACTCGGAACCGATCCTACTAACGACCCTTTAAACTTCTTCAACAACGTAACGACAGAGTTCAATAACGACAATACTAATAACCGATCACTTATAAGAGGTTATGCCACGACAGACCCATTATCCAGTAACGTACCTGAACCAACTTTTATTGCATTGTTAGCAACCGGCATACTAAGTTTTGTTGTTTCACGTAGAAAAAAGAATCAAGGTTAATATCTTTAATCCTACAATAACAACCAATACAGTCCTTTATACAACATTAATACCATAATTGTGACTTGATGCATTAAAGCGTTAGAGTTTTTATACAAAGCTAAACCAACTGGAAGGTTGGGGCAGAAAGTCACGTATCCAAAACGGAAAGACGGACTATCGAAAGTAGCCTGCGATAAGGTTGCATTATTAGTTAGGTTTTTTGCTGTTTGGTGAATTAGATTGTCTGGTAGCGATGAACTATGCTGCCTTGATAGAAAATATCATCTCCAGACACTGACTGGCTTGACACTCTGCATAAGAGTACCGATATGTCAGTAAAACATTTAACTAGCAGCTGCGCTGTGCGAATTACTTTAATTCTGGTCTTTTTGGCGTTTGGCTTTTATTTCCTTATTTGGCCAAAGATAAGCGTACAAAAAGTTGCCAAACCAGAAATCACTGAGTTAACCAACGTTCAACAGCTTCCTGAACAAATTACGCCGGAAGGTGTAGTCGCCTTAAATAGTGAAAACACACCTTTCATATTGATCGACGCAGATAATCCCTACCCGGAAAATCTGTCGTCGCCGGGACCAGCCAGGCTGATCTACTATACAAAGACTCCTTCATATCGATCCGCACAAAATCGGGTCAGACAAGATAGACAGAGCAAGCCAACCGGATTTTTGGATTCAATAAAACTAAATAGTCAGCGTCTGACAGGTACGCCTGTGGAATGGCAACGGTTAAACTTAATCTTTCTAAAAAGTCCCTATCCTACAGCCGCGCAGTTGATCAGTCCTCGGCAATTATCTGAATCCATCAAAGACGGCATTGATATTCAAGTGATTGATTTCCGGCCAGTCACTCCTGGCGTAAATGAGGTGTCGCCATTTCCACATGCGCTACGCTGGATGCCGGACCAAATTCCAAACAATCTCGATAAACTTTCAAAAGAAAAATGGACGGTGCTGATCGGGTTTGACAATGCCTGGACCTTGCAAATAGCCACCCAGTTCTTTCAAAAAGGTTATTTGCTTACCGTTGTTTTAGATGGCGGATACCCAGCCTGGGTCAACGCAACGGATCGATGAATTAACATAAATATGAATCCGGATATGATCACTATGCCTGCCAATACCAAACGTATGGACTCCAAAAATGTTAAGACGCTGATGCTTGCGGTATTACATTGGAGCAATTATCTCATTGAGTTGTTGGCTAGGGTTTGGAGAAAGGGTGACAGTACCCGAATGTGGGTACTTGTCCCGTTGGTCATGCTATATTTCGCATCATCCGCATTTGCACAGACACCAGTTTCTGGTGCGATTGCCGTCAACACCCATTGGACTTCTGCAAACAGTCCCTACCTCCTTAGCGGTGATGTGGTCATTCAAAACGGCGCAATACTGACTATCGATCCAGATGTTACGGTTTATATGGGTGCCAATACCAATTTGAACCTACAGGCGGGAAGCATTCAAGCACTGGGTACTTCGGCTAATCCGATTAGTGTCCTTTCGGATAATACCAGGCTCGCACAAAATGCTGCGCCAGGCGATTGGAAACAGTGGGTATTTAATGCCGGTACGGTTAATACACGCCTTGAGCATGTGCTGTTTCAGCATGGTAGCGGTTTGGCTGTTATAGGTTCGGCTCCGGTATTTAATTTTCTTACCATAAACAATCACCAAGGTGCTGCAATTAGCATCGACCTTGCCGCATCACCATCAGGCGTCGGCAATCAAGCCACAGGCAATACAATAAACGGTATAACCGTTCCTGCGGGCGACATCAATGGCATTGTAAATTGGGGCTTACGGGGAATTCCTTATGTTGTCGACTCAGGCGTGGTATCCGTTGGAATCTCACCCAGCATCATTTCAATTACACCTCAATTAATACAACAAGGTGCGACTAATACCATCGAAATTAATGGTACCCGTCTTACGGGCCTGGCCAGTGTTCAATTTGATAACACTGGACTGACAGCGGAAGTTTTACCGGGGGCTACAGACACGCAAGCCAGTCTATCGGTTAAGGCGACAGCAACGGCGGCCATTGGCGCCAGTGCTGCAATCATCTTGGTTGATGCTGGTGAAATTATTGTCGCTGATGCGCTGACGGTGGTTCCGACCCAGCCCGTTCTGACCAGTCTAAGCCCAGCAACGCTCTACCTAGGGCAAGGTGTGGTGGATGTCCAAGTCAATGGCACCAACTTTACCAGTCTATCGACGGTTTTGGTCAATAACGTTGCAGTTGCCACACAGTATCAATCGGCGACCGGAATACGGGCAAGTATCACAACGCCGACTAACGCAGCTAACCTGTTGGTCCGGGTCCAGACGCCTGATGCGCTTCATGTAGGCCAAAATCTGATTTCAAACGAGCTGGTTCTGCCCGCAGTAATGGGACAACTGGTATTAAGCCCAACGCCCATCACCGCGACTAAAGGTTTTACTAAAACGGTGACCTTAACACTGCCTTATCCGGCAGTCGTGGGTGGCACCACGGTAGATTTGGTTTCCAGTGTTCCAGCCGTTGGCAATGTGCCGACGACAGTGACCATTCCAGCAGGTCAGACATCAGCAACCTTTACATTTACGGCGACAGAGGTGGGTAGCACGGTTGTTACGGCGAGTAAGCTAGGCTTTATTAGTGGCCCCGTACCCATCACCGTGGCCCCACCACCGACATTGACGCTGGCACCTAATCAATTGACTTTGGGTGTCGGTCGTACGGCCTCGGTAACGTTACAATCCAGCGTTCCGGCGGGAATATCGGGACTTGCCGTAAACTTGAGTAGCAATAACATCAGCATAGCGACGGTGCCGGCTTCTTTAACAATTCCAGCCGGTTCAAGTTCGGTAACTTTTAATGTAACAACCGTTGCAATTGGCACAGCAGCCATACAAGCAACTGCGAATGAATTTGCAATGGGCAGTGCCTCGGTCATAGTGCGGCCAGTATCCTTGAATTTACCAATGGGGGTGCTAGTCGCACCCGGCCTCAGTCGTTCTGTGCCGCTGATTTTATCTGATCCAGCACCTGCTGGGGGATTGGTGGTCACGCTGACAAGCGCTAGTCCGGCGATTGCAATAGCACCCGTATCTATGACCGTACCTGAAGGACAAACCAGCGCTAATTTTGTTTTGACCGGTGTAGCCGCAGGCCTGACTTCTCTGACAGCTACGGCCGATAACTATCAGCCAGCGACGATGGCTGCAACCGTGCAGACGGTAACTATCGGCATCGGTAATCCAGCTGTTAGTTCTATCACACTACTACCCGATGGTAGCAAGTCCTTTGCTATCACCTTATCTCATCCAGCGCCAACCGGCGGGGTGGTGATCAACTTGGGTGTGGCGAATGGTTCAGTTGCTACAGTTGCTCCTGCCAGTATTGCCATCGCAGAAGGTCAGACCTCAGGCGGTGTTGTGCTTGCTACGTTAACAGGGTTGGCAAAAGGCGACACTATGCTAGCCGCAACCTCAGCGGGATTAAATGCTGCAAGCGTTCCGGTGACGGTGACTGATAGACCTGTGCTGGAATTTGGCTCCGCTACCGGGACTGGTAGCGTAACGGTAGGCAAGGGCCTTAGTACATATTACTATGAGGTATATGTTTATCGTACTCTTAATGGAGGTTGGTACTCTGGCACTGATGCGCTCACGGTTAATCTGACCAGTTCAAATCCGAGTAAGTTAAGCGTGCCAGCAACGGTAACAATTGCGGCAGGTAGTAGCTATACCTATTTTCAGGTAATGGGCACAGGTCTTACCAATGGGGCACCGGTAACTATCGAGGCGACAGCCCAGGGTCATAGCTCAGGAACGTTAATGGGTAATGTCGTGTCGCCAGTGCTTAATCTAATCTCTCTGGATAACACCCGTATCAGTACGGTCAGTGCCCGTGATGACTTTACGGCCTCTTTAACGGTACCCGGCGCTGCGTATAGCGGTGCCCAGACGGCAGTTACGGCAATGGCAATCGATGTAGCCGTTGTTAACGCCAATCCAGCCGGCATTATCGATGGCTTGTATAGTGATGCAACCTTGGGCACGACGGTGACGCAAGTGGTGATACCGCAAGGGTCTAACCAAAGTCAAAGTGTCTATGTTGGCACACCGACGACTGCGGGTACGTACCAGGTTCAAGCCAGCGGTTCAGGAATGGCTCTTGTTACATCGGCTGTGCAGACAGTATCTGCACCCGAATACGTGCTTGGATTTGGATCAGCTACCGGTAATAGCAGCGTAACGGTAGGCAAGGGCCTTAGTACATTTTACTATGAGGTATATATTTATCGTACTCTTAATGGAGGTTGGTACTCTGGCACCGTTGCGCTTACGGTTAATCTGACCTGTAGTTCGACACTGATCTGCTCGGTTCCAGCCAGCATCACCATTCCAGCAGGAAGCTCTTTTACGTATTTTCAAATTATCGGGAATGATTTAGGCAACACAACGATTACCGCAAGCGCGGTTGGCTACAACAGCCCAGCGCAGGATCTTGCCGTGAGCGTCATCAAACCCCAGCTGAATTTCAGTGGACCGCCAAATACCGTAATAGGCGGAAAATCGAATTTCTCACTTAGTCTCTTAGAGCCTGGCTCAGCATACTCGGGAAACCAAACAGCAATAAATGCAATTCTGATTGATCTGACCAGCAGCGCACCTGGCGTAGCCAGCGTGCCTGCGTCGGCTACCATAGCGGTGGGCGGCACTACGTCTAACACCGTGCAAATGACCGGCGTGGCTGTGGGTACAACGACGCTAACGGCCAGCGGCACGGGGCTAGTGAGTGCCACTTCCAGCATCATCACTATTAATCCATGAGGCTGCGGTGATGACATCAAACACAAATAAAACAATGGCTACCTTTATGAACAACAAGATGCTTAATGTAGCTAGCAAAACCCCAGTGCCGCTGATGTCGTATTGGCGAGGGCTTGCGTTTACGGTTTTATTTATGTTGACGTTTTTCTTAATGTCGGCACCTTTGTTTGCGGCCGAACTGATTATTGGCGAAGGCGTTGTCGTCAAATTCGGTGCCAATGCGCAACTGGTTGTCAGAGATCACATCGTTGCCGGTAAAGGCATTATCTTCACCAGTAAGAAAGATGACAGTGTCAACGGTCAATTGGGACTTACTGCAAACACACCCCAGCCTGGAGATTGGCTAGGATCACGCCTTGAAAAGTCCGCAGCCAGTTTTGGTGCGCTTACGTTAAGCGATCTCACCCTTCGCTATGCCGGAGCGACAGTCGGAAGTGTGGCTTCCGCAGCAATGACGCTGCGTGGCTGGAGCCCGAAACTTCAGAATCTATTGCTTTCGGACAATGGCGTAGGATTACGTTTGTTAGATAGCGCTAATCCAACTATTACCGGTTCCAGTTTTTTGCGCAATAACACCGGGATAGAAATAAATAGCAATAGTCAGCCCAGCATTGTCAATTCTCAACTGGCCGGTAATACGGTGCTGGCAATCGACAACAAAACCCCAAGTACTGTTATTGTGGCGACAGGTAACTGGTGGGGGCATCCCAGTGGGCCCAAAGACCCGATTAATAATCCGGGTGGTCAGGGCGATGCTATATCAATTGGTATTGATTTTGGTGGCTTTGTTACGGCAATGCCCTTATTAAACCCCAGCCTACGGTTGGCTGCACCGATGCCGTATTTTGATCAACATAGCGTCTTACTTGATCTTTCCTGTGTTAATGCCACTGAATACCGCCTTACCGAAGGCGATGTGTTTGCCAATATAACGCCGTTGCCCCTCTCCAATAATCGTGCGCAAGTTTCTTTTACAACCTCAGCCGGTGACGGGCGCAAGACTATCAATGTCGAATTCCGTGATAACGACGGTACGGTTGCTACAGCCACATTAAATGGTGGCGTTTTGATTGATACTCAAGCGCCGTTGATCGCAATCACTAATCCGGTCAACGGCAGTCACATCGTTCAACCGGCTACCGTGACGGCTACAGCAACGGCTACGGATGAGTCGGGCGTTGCCAAAGTCGAATTCTTCATTGATGGGCAATTGAACAAAACGCTCAGTGCAGCACCTTACTCATTCGTCTGGAACACGACGACCAGCGCGGAAGGAACTCACATCATCAAAACTGTTGCGACTGATATTGCAGGAAGAACTACCGAGCAAACGGTTACCGTGACACTATCAAAAGCAGCGCCTATTGTTGATACACAAGGTCCGTTGCTGGCAAATATTCGCGCTAATGGCGACTTACTGGCTGATGGCAGCAGCTTGCTGCGTAGCAGTCCGATCACCTTGTCAGCGAGTGATGCCAGTGGCGTTGCTCGTGTTGAACTGCTTTTGGACAGTAATGTTGTCACTACAGCCAGTGGCAATGGCTCTTATACTGCAATACTTAATCTCGACAAGGTGCTGAATGGCCCGCATTCAATTTCAGTGCGAGCGACGGATTCGCTCGGTAACGTTTCAACAGCGACGTATGCCATCAACGTGGCACACGCAGCACCGGCTACGCCAATCCTGAGCCAACCTGCCAACGGTTCCAGCTCACGCGTAGCCACCATCACCGTAGCAGGTAGCGCTGAACCTGGAAGCGATGTGCAAGTGTTCGTCAATGCCCAGTCGGCAGGCCCTCATGTTGCTACCGGGCTTGATGGAAATTTCACCACATCAATCACGTTAGCCAACGGCAGTAACCAAATTCAAGCAACGGCAACGGATCAATACGGTACAGGAGCGGCCTCTACTGCCATATTAGTCACTCTGGACGCGACTATACCTTCGTCTCCGGGCAGTCTCACCGCAACGGCTCAGGCCGCAGGCAAAGTGCGCCTGCTTTGGACGCGGTCGTCCGATCCCAATGCCGTGGGTTATGATCTGTACCGTGCCTCAGCGGTATTTGATTCCATCGATACAGCGACTAAACTAAACGCCAGCCCGTTAACAACCATTGGTTTTGACGATTTACCATCACAGGATGGATTGTGGGCTTACCGTGTCGTTTCGATAAATAATGCAGGCACGCCTTCAATACCCAGTAATCTTGCTCAAGCCGTATCAGATAGTACTGCTCCGCATGCCTTGTCCGTTGCCTATGCGCCTCAAGGTAAGGTAGATCCAGTCACAGGAGTGATCGGTCAGGGCCAAATCGATGTGTTGCTAACTGTTAGTGAAGAATTGCCAAGTGCGCCGTTCCTTTCAATTGTGCCTCAAGGTGGAACGCCAATCCCGGTTACCCTAACCCAGTCGGGCAATACCACTTATACCGGCAGTATTATGATCAGCGCCAAGACGCCGTCCGGCATTGCCAATGCCTTGTTTTCCGGACGAGACGCTGTTGGTAACCGAGGCACCGATATTGATGCCGGTGCAACGCTTAAGATTGATACCGCTGGCCCTTCATTATCAGGGATTGCACTGAATCCTGTTTCGCCAATTAATAATGATACGCCGCAAACTGTTGAAGCGACCCTGACTTTTACTAAAGCGCCCAAGACAACGCCCCAAGTCAATACGCTATTGTCAGGAGTCGGCCGCACATCAATACCATTGACCAGCCTTGCACCGGCACTTTTAAATTCAACTACTTGGACGGGCAGTTTTACGTTACCCAAAGATGCAGGCCTTAGCAATCCTGAGACCTTGATCTTTAGTTTCCAGGCCATTGATGAGCTTGATAATGTTTCGACAAAAGTTTTGGCAAGCAATCACTTCCAGGTTTATCAAGGCAATCTGCCGCCACTGGATGTTCCGTTCGCCCTCACAGCCAAAGCTCAGCCCGGTGGCAAAGTTAAGTTGGCATGGCAGGCTGTAGACCAAGCTAATAGTTACCAGCTGTATCGCCAGGCGCCAGGTCAAACAGAGTTGCAGCCTTTAACTCGCGCGACGGGGACTGACTATCTGGATCAGACCTCGCAAGACGGATCTTATCAATATACCGTCGCCTCTGTACGTAAGGCCAATGCTCAGGAGGCGGTTTCCGGTCAAAGTCCGCCCGTATCGGTAGTGGCCAGTGCTACGGCACCGGGTGCGCCACATAATCTTGTGTTACGGCTTTCCGGACAAGGCATCGTGGCAGAATGGCAAGCGCCTTTGCAAGGCAAGGTTGCCAATTACAATCTGTATCGGGCAGATGGAACCAGCATTACTAGCCTTGTTGGTTTGACGCCGTTAAAAAAGGATATTAAGCAAATCACAACGATTGATGCCACGCCGTCACCTAGCCAAGGCGCCTATGTCGTAACGGCAGTAGATGCAGCCGGCAATGAATCCAGTTTATCTAACTCAACCTACCTCAATGCCAGTCTGTTGCCGGTATCGCAGTTAAGAATAAACCGGATAGGCAATGGTTTACCCATGCTCAGCTGGGTTGCACCTAATGGCAATGTCACAGCCTACAAAGTCTATGCGGATGCCGCTAGCAATCTACCCAAAATACCGCTGACGCCGAATCCTATCTCGCTGTTGAATTTTACGGACACCGGCTATAACGGAGGGGACAAAGTCTATACCGTAGCTTCGGTGGACGCTAACGGTGCTGAAATGCCCCGGAGCTTGTTGATGCCCGAGGTAACAGCAACCATTATTAGCGGTCTGCCGATTCAACGTGGAATCATGAATCAGCTACAGGTGCAGGTGATCAATCACTCAGCTAACGCACTCAACAATGTGCGTGTCGTGGTTCGTTTGCCAGCCGATAAATTGTCTACCCAATTTAAGGAACACAGATCTCAAATCGTTAACGTTGATGCCAAGCAGACTCGCTTACTGCCAGTCGTGGTCGGCGGTTATGCGGAACTGCCCGATTCGGCGCTTGCGCAAGTGCGAGTTGAAATTGCGCCCAATGAAGGTGAATTGGTTGCACTGGCAAATGATCAGGCTGTCGATGTCACCGAAGGCGGTTTAGTGGTGGGGATGTCCACCCATGATTTCACTCGCGGGGCTACGGGTAAGCTCAAACTAACCATTGAAAATACGACTGAAACCGACGTTGAGTTGCTGACAGTAACCCAAAATGGTCAGGGTGATTCCACTGAATTACGCTTTAAAATCCTCGATGCCGAGGGAAATGTACTGGCCACTCAGCCTTACAAACAAGCACTAGGCGCCAATGTTGTTGCGCTGCCGAATGGACTAACGGTTGCCCGCATTCCAGCAGGTTCCAGCTATACCTCAGATGAGTTTTCTGTCAACGTACCCGCAACCAGTCTGATGACACTTAGAGTCAAGCTGGAAGTCGATAAGATACGCTATCACAGCGGACAAGACGATGAAGTCGTAATTGCGGGTCGTGGATCTGAAAAAACCGTATCGCTGATTGATACGGCCTATTTTGGAGACATCACCGACATCACGCCAAGCACATCTTTTGGAGACCAGGATATTGTCATCACCGGTCGTGCTGTTGACCGAACTGCCAACACCCCATTGCCGAATACGCGTCTTAAACTGGTTTTTAATCAACAAGGATTTGAACGCATCTTCACCGTTTTGACAGATGCGACGGGCAATTATGCGTACACTTTTAAACCTGAATTCACCGATTCGGGTTTGTACAAAGTCAGTGCCGTGCATCCGGATGTCACCGATCGTCCGGAGCAAAAGACTTTTACCATTAACCGCGTTACCGTCGGTCCATCTCCAATTAAGCTGGATCTTCCCAAGAATTTGCCGTTTACCCTTCCTTTTACCGCCAAAGCAGGGCCGGGGTCATCCGCCACAAATTTGAAATTGACGCTCGATGCGGCCAGTCAACCGACAGGGCAGTTGCCTGCGGGTATAAATGTGCAATTACCTGAACCGGTGAGCTTAACTGGCAAACAAAGCAGGGACTTGCCGGTTGTGTTTACCGCCACGAATGACGCGCAGCTTTCTGGCAGTCTGATAATGAATGTTCTGGATGATGAACACAACAACACGCCCATGGGGCAAGTTAAGGTTGATTACAGTCTGACTGAGGCCAAACCTTTTTTGACCAGCACGCCAAGCTTTATTGAAACGGGAATGGCCCAAGGCGGCAACCAAATAGAGTCCATCACCATGCAAAACAAAGGGCTACAGGAGGCTCAGAATTTAACTTTTAAACTCGTTTCAGCCGATGGAAGTCCTGCGCCAGGCTGGGTCAGTATCGCCAGTCAGGCTAATGGCACCTTGGCTGTTGGCGACAGTCGTTCTATCGACTTATCTTTTACCCCCTCGACCAGCATTGCTGAAGGTGTGTATGAGTTTAAACTGCTGGTCACAGGAGACAATGTCCCGCAACAAACGCTTAATGTTTTTGCCAGTGTCACGCAAAGCGGGCAAGGTAATGTGCTCTTCAAGACCTCGGATATTTACACGGCCACGGTAAACAAAACGGGTCAGTTAATACAAGGACTTGCAGGGGCTACTATTACAGTTCAGAACGAAGACGTGCTGACCATTACCCAGGAGCTGGTCACCGACAGCCTCGGTGAAGTGCTGTTTCAAAATCTGCCGGCCGGTCGTTATCAGTACCGTGCTAAAGCATCTAATCATCAGGAGATTGGCGGCCGGTTGCTGGTCAAGCCGGGTATCACCTTCAATCAGCCGGTATTTTTGCAATACAACTTAATTACGGTGG
This sequence comes from Methylococcaceae bacterium, assembly GCA_947504985.1. Lineage (GTDB taxonomy): Bacteria > Pseudomonadota > Gammaproteobacteria > Methylococcales > Methylomonadaceae > Methylovulum. The sequence goes on from CANNKH010000001.1 coordinate 11,444, forward strand.
AGTGGAGCGTTAAAGAAATTTCATTGCAGGATCGGTATGAGATCACCCTTAATGCAACTTTTGAAACCGATGTCCCAGCCCCAGTGGTAGTTATCCAGCCTGCGAGTACTAATTTGCCAAAAATGGGTATTGGGGATGTGTTCTATGGCGAATTAACGTTGACCAATTATGGTCTTGTCCGGGCTGATCATGTTCTGCAACAACTTCCCAAAAGCGATGGATTGTTCCGCTATGAATTCCTGGTTGACGTGCCGTCGTCGTTGTTGGCCAAGCAGCGCTTGACCATCCCTTATCGAGTGGTAGCCCTGGCGTCTTTGGAAACATCTGCTTCGAGTGCCACAGCTACAGGGGGCGGTTGTTATAGCTATTCCGGAATTACGACTGTGATTTATGACTACGTATGTGCAAATGGCGATAAGTCTTCAGCGGCGGCTTCTTCTTCGTGGTTTTCTGGCAGTAATAGTTCTTGTGGAAGTGGAAGTGGAAGTGGTACTCCCTACTACAATGTTATCAGATACTTAAGCGGCAGTGGTAATGGTGGCGGTTGGGGCCTTCTCGGAAGTGGATCATTCAATTATGGTGGTAATGGTTTGCGCCTGAAAGGAAAAAAATGTGTCTTCATTCCCAGGGGTAACAACAATGGCAATGGGGGAGATAGCGGTGGTAACGGTGGAGATACTAATAAAAGTAACAATGGAGATAAACAGTCATGTCCAAGCAACTAAAAACTGTAATGAACAAAGTTAAGCTTTTAGCTTTTGTCCGTTTAATGCTGCTCATGACCATTGGCATAGTAATGCCTGGGTTTTCTGCTGTAGCTTCCGTCTCACAAAATGGAGCAGAAGTTTCCTTACCTAATGGCTTTCTGACTGTAGATGTAGATGACCTGCAAGTAATGACCACAGGCGGTATGGTTCGATGGTCCCGGCAATGGGATGGTCAGGAATGGAAATTCAATCCGTACTGGGAAAGCCTGTCACAAAGCTGGACAAACTATACCTGTTCTAAATCAGAACAGCTTGGTTTTGGGGGGTCTAGCTCAACAGCATCGTCATCTTCGGCGGGGATCATGAATGCTAATTTAGGTTCCTGGACATGGGTAGATGAAGATTGGCAACCGGGTTACATTGGTGCTACTGGAGGAGGAGGCGGCGGAACCGATGTGGGTACAGGTGTCGGGGTTACAATAGGTTTGCCAACCAGTCCGTCGCTCGATATGTCAGGCGCTACCTTGCCTGTAACCACACCTTTCGCTCCAACCCGTACAACGCCGTTCAACCGCTCTATTGGTACTGATCTGACTGATTATCCGCTGCCCGTCCCTGTTGATATGAATGTCACCGGACAGTGTCCACAGGGGTATGACAATCAATCTTCAGGGGTAACAGAAGGTATCAGGCGTCAAAATGAACTTTATAGAGGCAATAATGGCCGGTATGTTTTTGATAACAAGTCTGTTATAGATCAAAGAAGCATTCGTGGTTTGCCCTATAGTGCCGCTGTTGACTTGGATGCTCAGTTAAGCGCGGGTCAGATAACGCTGGCTCCGGTTGGAATACCCAAAGGCTACCGTTGGACGCATAAAAACGGCGACTGGATTGATTATAATCTCCAGGGCCAGGTCATGGCTTATGGTAATGCTAACAACAATATTACCTGGTTGGCTCGCGATACCGAGGGTCGATTAAGAGGCGTCGTTGATGCCAATGGTCGTGTGATCTTTACCTTGCATTACACCGGTGACCTCTTGACTGAGGTAAGAGATTATCCTATCGCCAGTAACGGGCAAGACTTGCCACAACGCAAAGTGGTTTATCAATATGATGAAAAGCATGTGTTGGCCGGCGTGGTTGACGTACTGGGAGGACTTACAACTTATGCCTATAACGTCAGCAGCCAGATTATCAAAATCACCGATCCTGAAGGTCGAGATGATCAGTATGGTTATCTCTACGCAACTGTTGGGAGACGGATTGCGCCTGATGGTGGCGTTACCGATTATGCCTATAATTATGATACTACGCGCAAACAATTTCAAAGCACGATAACGGGGCCAGCGACTGCCGCAGGACGTCAGGTTAACCAGTACATCCATGAAAGTAGCGGTGATGTGAGCCAAGTTATTCAAAATGGCAGAATAGACGATGACGTTTTGTTCGACACCGGTGCAAGAACCGAAACACATACCAATGCCCGTGGCTTTAACACCCGTTACACTCGTAACGAATTCGAGCAAGTTGTGCGTATTGATTATCCTGATCTGAGCAGCTATCAGTTCAACTATTCAGCGCAGAATTTACGCAAGCTGGAAGCGATCAACGAAGGCGGCATCAAGACTCAATACGAGTACGATCTCAACGGTAACCTCATTAAAAAGACTGAAGCGGTTGGCACAACCGATCAGCGGATCACGGAGTATGGGGTTAACAGTTTGGGGCAGACCATTAAAGCCACATTGAAAGGCCGAACAGAATTTAATGGAATAATCACCCCCAATGCCACCTGGCTTTTAGAATACGACAGCCTGGGACAAATCAGCAAAACCACCGATCCTGAAGGTGGTGTTAGACGTTATGTATTTGACCGCACGGGTAATCTGGCCAGTACTACCGATCCCCTCGGTCATACGACGCGTTATGAATCCGATGCCAGCGGTAACCTGACTAAAGTCACCGATGCTATGGGACGAATTAAAGCCTATGCCTATGACAAAGTCGGCAACCTCTCCGCTTTTACCGATGCCAGAGGCAAACAAACCCTGGCAGGCTATGACGCAATGAACCGTCTGCTTCGAATCACTAATCCAGTGGGCGGCATCGCCAAGCGTCAATATAACAGCGAAGGACTTCCCGTTTCAGTTTCAGACGAGGATGGCCGCACCGTTCAAGTCGAGTTTGACAATTTCCAGCGCCTGACCAAGCTGAGCGATGCTTTGGGCAATCAAACCCAGTTTGGCTACAACATCGCCGATGGCACTGCCTCCGGCACACTCGGCTCGCTGTCCAGTCCGACTGAAATAAAGTTCCCCACCTTTTCCAGTAGCAATCGTTTTGATCAGCGTGGGCGCGGCACCAGTGGAACGTTACTTAATCCCAATCGTGCCGGGACAGACAGCATTGCGAGCGGCAAGACTTATGATCAGCGCGGCTTGGTTATCAGCGATACGGATGCCAATGGCAAAAAACACTTTTATAATTACGATGCTTTCGGCCAATTGACTGAGCTCACCGATACTTTAGGCAACAAGACCACGGCATCCTATGATGTCAGAGGCAACCTGATTCAGTTAACCGACGCCAACGGCAACAGCCATAAGTTTGACTACGATCTTAATGATCGAGTGATCAAAGAAAGTCTGCCGTTAGGGCAGAGTACCGATTACAGTTACGATGCTGCTGGCAACCTGATACAGCGCATTGATCCCAACGGCAATAAGTCCAAGTTCAGCTACGATAAAAGCAACTGGCTAATTGAAACCAAGCAATACCAGACTGGTGATCAACTCCTACGCAGCTCCACTTTCAGCTGGGACGACGCCTACAATCTGAGTGCCTGGAGCGATACCGATACCACCCGCCCCAGCGGACAGCAAACCACCAGCGGCATAGCAACTTATGACGATGCCAACCGTAAGACCAGCGAGACCCTTACTTATCCTAATCCAAGCGGACTCGCCTATAGTTTGAGTTATAGCTACCAGTACAGTCCGGCCGGTAAGAAGACCCGTCTTACCTGGGCCGATGGTACAGCGATTGATTACACTTACAGCGGTCATGGTCAGCTGGATAGCATCACCATCCCCGGCGAAGGCATCCTCAGCATCAATCAATTCAAATGGATTTCTCCAGCCTCGGTAACCTTGCCAGGCGGTTCGGTACAGGAGAAAGCCTACGACGGCTTATTGAACCTGGAAGGCATCAAAGTTAAATCGCCCAGTCAGCAAACGCTGCTGGATTTAGCCAATAACTACGGCAAGCGCCAGGAGCTCACGTCACGAAGTCGCACCGATAGCCTATTAGGCGCAAGCGCTACAGTGACCGGCAGCTTCAGTTACGATAACGAACTCAGGTTAACCCAGGCTATCGTCGATACTGGCGGCCTATTTGGCAGCAAAACCGAAACCTTCACCCTCGATGCGGTGGGCAACCGCACCGCCCATAGTCAAGTGCTGGGGCCTTGGAATTATGACGCCAACAATCGCTTGACGGATAAAGGCATACTGCTGGACGCCAGCAGCTATGAATACGACGCAGCCGGGAACCTGACCCGCAAAACCAAAGGTAATCAGGTTACGCAATTTTCCTACGACAGCCAAAACCGGCTCAATGAAGTCAGGAATGGCAGTGGCAATTTGCTTGCCCGTTACGGTTACGATCCCTTTGATCGGCGAGTCTGGAAAGAACAATACCGCGACAGGAACGGCAGTGCTTTATCTCCCGCCATACGCAGTTATTTTCTTTATGTCGATGAAGGCTTGATTGCCGAAGCTACGCAGAACATTACCCTCAAGGCGGATCAGACGGTTTCGGCCAGCGCAGTCCCGGTACTGACCACACAATATGGGCCGAAGCCGAATGGCTTGTTCGGTACCGGAATAATGTTCGTCAAAACCAAAAATACCAATGGCGACGATAGCGTTGCTTATTACCACCATGACCAACTAGGCACGCCGATTCAGGCTACAGACAAGACTGGCAACGTGGTTTGGTCTGCGGACTATAACGTGTTTGGACGGGCGACCATTACCACTCCGGCGGCGAGTGTGGATAAGCCGACGGTTACGTCAAGGTTGAGATTGCCGGGACAGATCGTGGATGAGGAGACGGGGCTGCATTATAACTGGCATCGATATTATGATTCCGAAATTGGCAGGTATGTTACAGAGGATCCAATTGGTTTTGTTGGTGGTTATCCTAATTTGTATTTGTATTCGACTTCAGATCCAATAAATCATTATGATCCTAAAGGTTTAAGTAGTCAGGCTACTAATTCTAAAAATAAATCTATGAACTATGAAGATATTTGGAATCAGATTAGTTCTTTTTTGGATAATGCCAAAAGCGCCATTCCAGCTTTCTTTAATAGTGGGGGGACGATTAGTAAGTTTATTTCTTATTTAGGTGAGCCAGCGATTGGGTCTGGATTATCTGCAACAACAATTCCATTAGGTGTAGTCATTAACACAGGCATCCAAGCACTAAATCCTGATACGGCTAAAGGTATCCAGCAAATTAATCAACAATCTCAAGAACATAATTGGAAACGAGGTGCGGGTCTTATCATGGATCAATCACGAAGAAAACAGTTACAAGATGCTTTAGATTGTCCTTGAGCCGGGTAGCCACGTCGGGCATGTTTTTTATGCCCGACATTTTGGCCTCCGATGATGACATGGGCTAATGAATAATTTATCGCCGTTTTGTCGTCGAACGGGGGGTGATGTCGGGCAACGGTAAAGCTGTTGCCCGGCCTACGAATAAAATAACACATGATCCGTAACATACAGGCTCGACAATTAAGGTGCAAGACAATGAAAATTAACATCGAACACCCTCTCAGAGGTTTTGCCCTGTTGCACAATAACGGATTTGTGCGGCTTTGTGCCGTCCTGTGGCTAATCATATTCACGACTTTTTCACCTACTCTGGCCCATGCGGTGGACACCATCTGCGCACGGGTCAAGATCGAGATCAAACAGGAACTGACATTGGAGCGCCAGGGCTTCGATGCGCAAATGCAGATTAATAACACCACCGCCGATGGCGTGATCCGGAACGTGTCGGTGGTCGTTAAAGTCACCGATGAAAACGGCACGCCGGTTACCGTATCCGATGATCCCAATGATACGACCGCCAAATTCTTTCTACGCGTATCCAGCAAACAGAACATTACTGATATTACCGGCACCGGTGCGGTCAGTCCTCAGACCTCTGCTGTCATCAATTGGTTGTTAATTCCGGCTCCGGGTTCTGGAGGAGCCACTCCTTTCGGCAAGAAATACCTGGTGGGAGCCTCGTTAAAATACACCTTCGCCGGTGAAGATACAGTTCTGGATGTATCTCCCGACGTGATTACCGTTAAACCCTTGCCCTTACTGACCTTGGATTATTTTTTAACCCAGAATGTTTGGGCCGATGACCCGCTAACACCCGAAATTGAGCAGATCGAGCCGTTTACGTTAGGCGTGCGCATCAAAAATGATGGCCAGGCTACAGCCAGAAACCTGAAAATCGATTCCGCTCAGCCGAAAATCGTAGAGAACAATCAGGGCTTGTTGATCAACTTTTTGCTCACCGGCAGCTTTGTCAACGATGCCCCCGCGCAGAATACCTTGCTGATCGATTTTGGCGATATTGCCGCAGGCAGCAAAAAGATGGGTCGTTGGGTTATGGAAACCACATTGGCGGGCAAGTTTACTGAATTTACCGCCAAGTTCAGCCATGCCGATGAATTGGGCGGCACTTTGACCTCCGTGATCAAGGCCACTAATGCGCATTTTTTGATCCATGATGTACGAGCCGATTTGCCCGGACGCGATACTGTGCGCGATTTTCTTGCTCAAGATGGCGATGTCATTCGCCTTTACGAATCCGATGGTCCGGATACCGAAGTGACCGATCGTAGCGCAGTTGCTACGCTTACGGTGGGTAGTGCGACTTCCGGAAATCCCCAATACCAATTAAGTTTTCCGACCACGGCGGGCTTTGCCTACGTGAAATTGCCCGATCCTTACAGTGGAAAAAAAGTGCCCGGACAGATCGTCCGCGCAGATGCCAAGTTGCTGTCTTCCGATAATGTCTGGCTGTCTAAAACCCGTAACGAACAAACTAAGCAATGGCAATACTGGGTTAATTTTTTTGACGTCAATACTAGTGGTCTTTATAGCGCAGAATTTACGAAACCCCCTGTATCTACACTGGCGCCGGTCTTGCAATTTATTCCGGATCGGTTCGTTCAGGAAACCAAGCAAGTGTCTTTTCTGGTTGAGGCCAGCAGTCCGCAGGGTAAAGTGGTTACTATTACCGCAGCACCCATGCCGCAGAGGGCTAAATTAACTATGCAGACCGCCGATGCTTTGGCTCCTGGTTTATTTCGTGCGGTCTTTGACTGGACACCAGCGATAGGTCAGGCCGGCAACTACCCGATTGTTTACACGGCCACTGATGGCCTGCTAAGCACTCAGCTCACAGCCAATATTAAGGTGGATATGTTTACGCCTCCGCCGGGGCCGGAAACACCTACCATTGAAGCGCCGCTATCGGGAGCGCAGGTTACACTTCTGATGCCGACCTTAGCCGCACAAGCGTCTACCAATCCAACGGATTTGACCAAGCAACTGCAATTTGAAGTGTATGCGGATGCAGCGATGACACAGTTGGTGGCGTCAAGCCTGGTAGACAAGGCACCGCTGGCCGCAGGTAACGGTGCTGGAGACATTCCGCAACCGACAACCTGGACCTTGCCGATTGCACTGACTGACAATACCCATTACTGGTGGCGGACACGCGCTTTTGATGGCACGGTTTACAGTTTATGGGCCAATGCGCAGTTCTTCGTTAACTTGTTCAACGATCCACCGAATAGCTTTAATTTGATCCTCCCTGATCCTGATGCCGAGGTGACTAGCCTGACACCGACGCTGACTTGGAATAATAGCATAGACAAGGACGGTGATGTCATTAGCTATGGCGTGACCCTTTACAGAGATGCGGGGCTTTCTGAGGTGATTGCAACGGTAGCGGATCTGAAAGAGGATGTTAGCGGCAGCACCAGCTGGATTGATACCGTATCGCTGAACAACCACAGCAGCTATTATTGGAAAGTAATTGCCAAAGATGCCTTGGGTGCGAAAACAGAATCCTTCGCGCGGCCTTTTGTGGTGAATACAGGCAATACGGCACCGACTAATCCTGTGATTCAGAGTCCGGCGCTACTCGGTCAGAGTGTCGATGTGAACACAGAGCTCAAGATTCAAAATAGTGTGGATGCTGAGGGTGACGCCATTACTTATGTGTTCGAGATTGATACGGTCAATACTTTTGATTCTCCAGCCAAGATGAATTCTGGAGCCGTGTTGCCGGGTAACGGTGGTACAACCGCTTGGACAACGGCTAAGTTAATTGAAAATCAGCAGTACTGGTGGCGGGTGAAGGCTGGGGATGGCCGCGCTGATTCTGCCTGGGTAGTGGGCAACTTTTTGATGAATGCGACCAATGAACCACCGGCTACGCCGACTATCAAAAATCCGGGTAATGGCGCGTGGTCTTCGGTGTTGCAACCTACTTTGGAAGCCAATTCTGTGGTCGATCCTGAAGGTGGAGTCGTGCGCTATCAGTTTGAGATCTACCACGGTGCCGATTTGACACAGAAAGTCACTGAGGGTATTTCATCGAATACCACGCTAGCCGTGCCGGTACCACTGACCGACAAGACAACTTACCGGTGGCGAGTGCGTGCAGTAGATGCTTTGGATGACGTCAGCGACTGGAGTCTGACCGCCATATTGTATGTGAGTACCGGGCCTTATCAGGCTCCAACTATTGGGGTGACGGCACCGGCAACGCTAATTATGCCAGCTTCAGTTCCGACACCTACTGGAGCGCATAAGCAGGTAACCATTAATTGGGAAGGTATTGATCCAAACATCGAGCCAACGGTGGCGCTGTATTACGATACCCAACAGAGCGGTTTTGCTGGCACGCTGATTATCAATGGTTTAATACAAAATGCCGGAGTTCAAACAGGTAGCTATGTATGGGATGTGACTAATCTTCCGTCAGGCGCCTATTATCTCTATGCGACGATAACCGATGTCGGTGGTGCAGGTAAGGCTTATGCGCCTGGCGCTCTGGTTGTGCCAACCAAGCTGCAAACGGGTAAGGTTGTGATCACCTCAAACAAAATCCTCCGTACCTCGGAAACCGGGACGACTGCAAACTTCAGTGTTCGCTTGGGCAATGCACCGATAGCGAACGTCACCGTACCTCTGTCATCTACCAATGTACTGGAGGGGATGGTTACACCTGCCAGCTTGACTTTTACGCCGGAGAATTGGTCGGTGAATCAGGTTGCAACGGTGACCGGTAAGGACGACTGTGCGCCGGATGGCAATAAGATCTATCAAGTGCTGTCTGGCAAAGCTGTTTCGATAGATCCGAATTACATTGGCCTGTCAGGTTTGCCTATAGCCTTAAGTAATCTCGACGATAATGATTTGGCGGGCACTACGAATAATCCAAATTTGCACATCTGCGGAAATACGATCATTACGGAACGCCAGTTGAATGCCAATTTGTGGGAGTACTCATTAACAGCGAAGCTTACTAACAGCGGGACAGCGCTTAGCGGCATGACTGCAAAGTTAGTGGCTGTTCCGGTGGGTTTACAGTTGGTAAAAAACACCCTCATTTTCGGAGCGACTCATCAGGGGGATACGGTTTCAAGTCAGGATACCTTGACTTTACGCAGTCCTAATCAGATTTCGGCGGCGACTTTTAAACAGGGCATTGGTTTTAAATGGGATGTGACGGTGTTGCCATGAGACAGCATACTTATGGATTAATGATCGTGGTTGGTGCGTTGTTTTTTTCTTGGACAATCACGCCGGTTCTAGCTCAAAGCCCTCCCGTAACAAGTGTGCGGGACGCTCTCAAGAGCATCAAGCAGTTTGATGACTCCTGTACGCGCAAAGATGCTAGCGAGCCGAAGACTTCAGCATTTGTCCAAGTTGCAGACGTTAAGCCGGATATGTCCTGCGCCATTGCACCGATGGATTTGGCACATCATCTCCAATCCGCTGATACAGTGTTAGTCGATACTCGGAGTGCAACGGACTTTACCGGTTTTCATATTGATGGCGCTATGAATATCAGTCCCTCTGAGTTGCGCAGTAAGACTTTTCTGATCAAAAAATCAGTTGTTTTGATGGGTAATGGGAAAGCTGAGCGTGAACAGTACATTGATTGCAAGCGTCTAAAATCAAATGGTTTTAAACAGGTTAAAGTATTGCACGGTGGGATGCCGTCTTGGCTTGCCTCTGGTCAGGCTGTATTGGGTTTGGCTCCAAATATAGCTCAATTAACGAGGCTGACGCCTTCGGAGTTGTGGATTGAGAGTCAATTTGAATCCAATTTGGTTTTAGTGACATCTAGCCAAAAGGTGTTGCAAAGTCAGTTAAAAAATTCGGTGCTGTTATCGGATGAAAATCCGAAGACGATTCAAAAGGCTATTGAAAACTATCGCAAGCATTCCAAATCAGAGGTCCTTGCCGCTGTGGTGCTGGTGTCTGATAAAGGGCAGGATTTTCAGACCTTAATTCAGACAATCAAGACGGTGCCACTGCTGGTTTATTATGAAACAGCGGAAGCCTTTGCACAGTATGTAGCACAACAAAATGCCGTTTGGATGGCACAGGCAAGAGGTCCGAAGCAGCCGTCAGGTTGCAAGCGTTGATTTTTGAGATGTTGCTGTGAGGCGCAGGGATTTTCTGAAAGCTACTGCTGTCTTTGTCAGCATTAGCTTATCACCTGGAGTTTTTGGCCAGAACCTTTTAATGGGTGCAAAGGGCGAGAAGATCAATCGGCAACTTCGTTTTACCTTCACACTGACCAACCCTAAGCCTTATGAACTTGTCGATCAAATTCTGTGGCTTTATTTACCGGTAGCAGAAACCCGAACTCAAAAGCTCGAATACATTAAGATTTCCGTTCCGTATGAGCGGCATATCGATCCGCTAGGGCACACCGTCATAACGCTTGTTTTTCCGAAGATCGCGCCGTTGTCCACAAAGGTCGTTAACATCATCGTAAATCTCTCCATGAAGATTTCGCCGGTGATGGAGTCGCTGGAAAACCCACAAGCTTGGCTAGGATCGGAGCGTTATATCGAAACCACCGATCCAAATATTCAATCTCTAGCGGCAACACTGAAACGCTCAGAAACTCGTGATACCGCGTTAGCTATCTACAACTGGGTCAAACAGCATCTTCACTATATTGGTTATCTCGCAGATGATCGAGGTGCAGCGTATGCCTTTAATCAGATCCAGGGCGATTGTACCGAATATGCTTATCTGGCCGTTGCTTTGGCTCGCGCTAACGGAATTCCTGCTCGCATGGTAGGCGGTTACACCACAGATAAAAACGCCATCTTACGAGCAGCTGATTACCACAACTGGGCAGAACTTTATATCGATGGCGCATGGCGACTGCTTGATGCTCAAAAAGAACGCTGGTTGACGTCAACAGAGCAATATGTGGCCTTCCGTTTTTATCGGGATAAAGAGATTAATCCGATTGGTTTTTCGCATCGCTATAGACAGAGTGGTGAGCTTGAAATTAGGTATTGATTGGGTTTAATTGTTTTAGTTGAGGAAAAGCGCTGCCTCAACATTCTAAATACATTGTTTCCGTACTAATGTCTGAAAGATTGTTACGCCACTTCTATGTCGGATGCCATCAGACTGGAACTCAGCTTTCTGTCTGGCTTATCCTATGGCATTGTCGAGACCCCAGTTTTAACATCGGTTACAATAGACATCTTTCCTAAATATTTTTCATGTAACTGGCATTCATAGGGCTAAAATAGCCCCCTACTTCTAAAAACACAGATAACCATGACTCCTTACGCCCAACTGCCTACGAACAAACCTAAAGAATTCCTATGAACTGTCGGCATGTCACAAGAAGATTTTCTGCATCTTCACAGAAAACTGGAAGCTTACCTAGGCGAACAAAAAGTCCTTAAGCCGCTAACAAGACCTGGACGAAAAGACTCTAAACTAGCCTTGGAAGACCGTTTGTTACTGACACTTTATTATATTCGCCACTATCCGACTTTTATAAGTCTGGCTGCGATTTTCGATATCAGCGAGTCGTATTGTCATAAGATTTATACTCGCACTGCAAGAGTCTTGGCCAAAGTCGAAAAACTCCCCAGCCGCAAAGCACTACTGGAAAATCCTTCGGCCATCGTGGCTATTGATGTTTCGGAACAACCTATCGAGCGGCCTGTTAAAAACCAGAAAGAGTACTTCTCAGGAAAAAAAACGCCATACAATCAAAGCCCAGGTCGTGATCTGTCTATTAACGCTGACTATCCTGTCCGTAGTAATGGGTAAAGGCAAGCAACATGATTTTTCAGTTTACAAAGACAGTCGCCTATTGTTGCATCCCGATGCCCTCCTGTTGGCGGATTCTGGATATCAAGGGATACAAAAATATCATCAGAACTCCATTCTCCCTGTTAAAAAGAAAAAGGCCAGCCCCTCTCGGCAGAAGATAAAGCCCATAATAAGGCGCTAGCAAAACGACGTATATTTATTGAGCATATTAATCGTCGTTGTAAGATTTTTAGGATTGTTAAAGATGTTTATCGCGGTAAACATAAAAACTATTCGCTGACTTGGAATTTGGTGGCAGCTCTTGTTAATCTGCGACATGACGGCATTTAGGAAAGATGTCTATTAATATATATGACTATGGATCTTATTCGCCACAATGATTAGCTAGGGTTACTTATGTAGATTTAACACTAAATTAACGCTAAATTAATCTTGATAAATATTGATGAGCTGAAGATTTAGCTCAATTAGTCTTAAAGGGGTAATGTATGGCGCGTAATAGAGAACAAATTTTAGCATTTAAAGTTAGTAGTGAATATGTTAATTCACTTAATCAATTATGTGACCGATTAGAAAGCGGTAGGTCAGATGTATTGCGTTATTGTGTTGCTGAATTTGTAAAATCTAATTTAGCAGATGCTGTTGTGTTTGCTGAGACCAAAAAGAGCTTATTTTAAATTAAAGAAATGGACAGAAGGACAGATAGCCCTTCTAACAAGATGCATCTGTCCAGTCTGCAGGCATTGAATTTACTGGGCTTTGGACGGATGGACAGATAGGGCAGGTATTTTATTCATTTTTAGAAAAATAATATTCACATCCAACCATCATCAATATCATTATTTGTTTTTTCTTAACCAAAAGTGCTATTTTATCTGTCCTATCTGTCCATCTGTCATTTTTTATACAAATCAATAGGTTATAGTGGACGCATTGGGCGGTAAAAAAGACCAATGTGTCCATCCGTCCATTAAAATATCATATAGCTAAGCACTAGCAAGCAAACCGACCAAGCTTGTATTAGAAGCAAATATAGCATCCGTGGTATCAATGCCGAAATCGTCTAAATTGAAAACCTTAATTTCTTTTTCAAGACCCAGATTAACCTTTTCATATTTTTCAAAATCTGCAATGGCTTCATATAAAGTTCCAAAATTAAAACCTCGCGCCCCCTTACATTTTGCTGCTTGAAATAACTTTGCTAGATATTTACTGAGCATCAACTGATTTTTCTGGTCATAGTGCGATATTCTATTAATTCGCACCCAAAGCAGATAGCTATTATATAAATCTTTAGAGGATACAAAATCAACCCAAGTTGTTTCTTCATACCCTTGGCTAAAATAGCTTTGAGTGAAGGAATCAATAAGCCATTGCCCCACACTATCCAAAGAATACATACGTTGGTCTTTTAGACCTTGGGATTCCGGAATCGTACTAGCACTGAATTGACTAATATCCCGATTTAACATGTCATATAAGAACGAAGACTGCACATCATTGTCATGACAGACAATTGCCAAATCAGCAAAATATTTGTTATTGCCGATATTGGAACTTGATACATCAAACACACAGTACCGTCTTTCGTCTGATGATGCCGGAACCGCATAAACTTCATTTGTCGACATAACAATTTTTAGATAATTTGGCTGCTCCACAGCATCTATGCCTTTTCTCTCTATCAAAAGCTTTGGCTCGGTAATTAATGCCTTCAAAGCACCTTCATTTTTACGATCTCCGGAAAAAAAGGCTTCGTCAGCATACAAAAAACACACATCTGCTAAATGACCATTAAAACTCCCTGTTAGATGCTTTGATTTGCTCATGTATATGCTATGACACCCCCAGATACTAGCTATGAAATGTAGTAAGATTCCTTTTCCCGTGCCTTTATTACCTCTCAATACCAACGCAGAGCCGGCTGGTCTTTCTGGATGCTGCATGGAATGCGCAATCCAGTCATAAAAGTATTTGATAAGATCAGGTTGACCGGCACAGACGATATTTTCAATATGATGTTTGATAGAATCAATATTGGCACCTTCTACTGCATCAACAGCAAATCCTTGCCAAGTGTTGTAATAGCCATCTGGTAAAGTTTTGGCGGGGGCAAACACAACTCCACCCCGATAAACGGAACAATCTGGATTATTCGCCCATGCCGTAATTTTATCCATCAACACAGGTTTACTCTCTTGGCGCGTTATCTTTTCACCCACTTGAATCAAGTCATTAGTATGTATCATCCGTAATGTTTCTTGGCTAAGAAATTCATATGATATTCGGTTATCAACATGAACTTCCGCAGGAACTGTACGCATTATCTTATGCTTACCGCCCATGATTACTTGTGCATGTGTTAGATTAAAGTTAGCAACATGATCATTCAAGCCAATTTGCCAATCGGGGATAGTATGGTTCGCTTTCAAAAAGAATAACTCTCCACCATTAGCAAAACTGTGAATGGTGGGTTGTATCTGGTCAGAATAGATGATTGTTTTACCGTGTATCGGATCATCAAGCGGATGCAAGCAAGCCGATAAATGATATTTAGGGTTCTGATCAATGATATTCTGCACAGTAATCTGTTCACCGGATTCTAGCTGAATATTAAATTGTCCGAAGAGCTCATGGTTTGTAATGGCTCTGTTAATAATATATTCAGAGTTCTTATCGGACATGTCACTATTTCTTTCTTTCAATTTAACACTAGCTTTCTTAATGAACTGCTCACGCACCTGCCGCGCCTCATCCGAAACAGCATCGGTTATTTCGGCAGATTTCTTTTTAAATAGCGCCAATTCTTTTTTAGATAAAGCCATAATTGAGTCTGCTGCTAACAACCCACCATCAAATTGCTTAATCACACGATCTTGTGTGATAGCAGGGTTCTTTAATATTGCCCCTCCTTCAAAAATGGGCTGGTTGCTAGTACATAAAGCTTTATCAATTAGTGAATTTATTTTAACGGTTCCTGCCTTAGTCACTTTTGCAAAGCCATAGCCCGCATTGATAGACCTAACATGCAGCGCCTCTAGAAGAGCTTTATTTGCCATTGTTCTATCAACCGGAATAAAGGTATGAATACCTCGCAGCCCATTAACTTCAACACCATCAATAGAAATATAACTGCTGGCAGAAGTTGACATAACTCGTAAAACGTTGCCTAAAACAGGTTCAATTTCCACCAAAGCAGCATTTAATTCGTCTACAGTATGAATATTAAATTGTTCTGCTGAATCGGTATCAATACACAGCAACCCAGCTGATTCAGAAAAAGTGAATGTATCCTTCAGCCGAGCAGCATCCGCAGGGCAATTGCCCGAAGGTAAAGCCTCATGTACACCTTGTACTAAAAACTCACCAGCAACCATTTCTTCAATAAATACCTTGAGATTTGCTGGCTCTATCTCAACGGTTTCAAACGCGCCATTCCAGAAACTGGCTGATGTTGACTTCAGCAACATCCCATCATCATCTAAATCATATGATTTAGCGGTCTCTCCGATTGCATCTACAAATTTAGTAAATTTTACCTTCAAATTTTCATGATAAATATCTTGTGTTACGCCATTTAAAATAATATTATTCTTTTGCATTATTAGATCTCTTTAGTTGAGAGCTAGTTCGTTCATATTGTTTTTACAAGAAACAACATAGAACTAAACTAGCTTAAGTTAGTGTAGGTTGCACCCTTCGCTATAAAATTCGTGATTTTTAAAAAAGCTAATTTTAAGGATTAGCTTTTTATCTTTCACGACTGCTTGTTCCTTTATTTTGAGACTCTAGCCAGTCGAAAAATTTAACTTGATTTATCAGTACTTTTCTTCCAAGTCGCACAATTGCCCCTGCTGTTGAGAGACCATTTTCATCTTCATTAAATATCAAAGAACGCATACCCCCGTTTGTAAATGCAGCATGTTTTTCTGTGAATTGCTGAACAGTTAAATAATCCCAGTTTGTTTGTGTATTCATTCTTATTTCCTTTTTTCCAAGATGAAATATCTTGATTAGGTACATTATAAGTCACTGATTTATAGCTGTGCTCTTAGCTACCGTTAGATCTGTTATATCCGTAATTGCCGCTTTAATGGCGGAATTTTGGCAAAAAAAACCGGCTTAATGCCGGATTTTTAGTTAAGATGTGTTGTAATTAAAGATCTAAACAAACCTCTTTCTATATTTTTCAAGAAAGTCAGATTTTGTCAACTTAGAATCATCATTAAATAATATTAATTTTGAGGTTACTTGCTGAATTAAACTATGCTCAATTTCACCTGAAACGATTTTACTCCACGCTTCCAGTCCCGACATCTGATCTAAATAATTAATATTATATTTGTCAAAAATATAGTGAATTAGATCTAAACCTTCGCTGGTAACTCTGACCAGTAGCTTCCTTTTTTTTCTGACTGGAGAGCCTATAGTTTCTACAGCAGGAACTTCTTTGTTGTCTATGGTAATTAATGAAGTATCAAAGTTTATTTGTTCGTTTTTATTGATGAGCTTCTGAAACCCGACTAAGTCATTGTGTAAAATAATCAGCTCACAATTTTGAATATCTGGTACTTCTGAAACAGCATTTATTACCCAAAAATGGACTAAATAATCATCATTCGCACATTCATAATCAATATGTACTTTAGCGTCACATTCACCAGCCTCGAGCTTCATCAGGCATTGTTGGGATAATTTTATATGGTGAGGTTCAAATAAATCATCTGCATCTACTGAAAATTCGTTTGCATAACGAATAATTTCTTCATTGATACGATCACGATACTCATCAAAATCATCAAAGCTGTCGAAGGGTAAATTATGTTTAATCTTTTGGATTGACTTAAAGACAAAGAATTTTGCAGTTAAAATATGAATATTTACATTTCCCAAATTACCGCTACGAATGATATCGTTTGTTGATATTTTAAGCATTTCGGCTACTTCAGCAAGCTTGTAGTAGGTGTGTTCCATCATAAGTTGCCAAACATTTTGGCGCTCATGCTAGCGATCACGCTGCTTACATGCTGGTAATTAAGGGCTTTATACCCTAGTACGTCGACTATTTCTGACAATATTCCCTTATGCATACTTATAGCCGCACCAAATTCTTTTGAATTACTGATATTACTTCATCAAAAGGGGGTTGTCCTTGATAATAAAGTGCAGCACGGCGCTCGTATTCCTTTTTGTAAAGATCTCGTGTATGAGCATCGCTTAGAACAAGAGCTTCATTTTCTACGAGGTCTTTCTGAAGATCAATATTGGGGAAACGCAGATTCTTATGGGCATAGTATTCATCCGTACCAATAAATGTTTGAACTAAATCATTTTGTAACAGGCAGAAAACATCATAATAATGACGCATAAAGTTAGGTGGAAATATGCCGCCTGCAACTTTGTATTGCCTATGTTTAGTGACGATAGCCTGTAACTTTTCTACCAGAGTATAACCGGGGTCATAACAATGGATTTGATATGCTCTACTATCAAGGACATCAACTTTTTTATCTAAGGCAAAATCCATGCCCCATGAGCTGATGTCTAAGGGCCGATTTGGGGTAACATTATCAAATCCAACTTCGAGTAGAACTCCTTCTTTAGCGCTGCCATCTGATGGAAACTTAGATTCATAATAAAGTCGAATACCGCCACTAAAATATTTCGGTGGGCTATCAAACTGCGTATCTCGATCAACTTTTACAATGCCAGGTATACTGATGCTACTGGCCAGATAATCGTAATAGTCCTTGCGACCTTGGCAGTCCTTTTCCTTGTCATGGTTTTTGGATGTTCGTATTTGCAAGCCTTCT
The DNA here is from genome assembly GCA_947504985.1 of Methylococcaceae bacterium. Lineage (GTDB taxonomy): Bacteria > Pseudomonadota > Gammaproteobacteria > Methylococcales > Methylomonadaceae > Methylovulum. The sequence goes on from CANNKH010000001.1 coordinate 29,378, forward strand.
GGAGGAACAATTAGAATATCAATGTCTTCAGAGAAACGATGAATGATACCGTACCCTTTAGAAAGTGATGTCCCGCCCTTAAGCTGAAACACATACCCAGCTAGTTTGAGGCCATAAAGACAGTGCATGATCCAATAGTCCTTTTCAGCTAGGTACGGATCGATATTGCGCTCACCCGCTACGATTCTAATAAGGTCGCTAAAATCAGTGTGATCATAGAGATAGACGTTAGGTGGCATGATTCATCTCGTCAGAACGGAATAGTTTTTCAAAAAAACTTTGTGTTCTTGCCCCTGCATACATTTTAACGGCATTCATCAGTTTGACCTTATCCATGGTGAGTACTTTTTCGGTAACGTTATTAAGAATACTTTCTTTATCTTCCGCTAAGAATTTAAGATTGTTGATAAGATCGACTAGCAAGAACTCCTGACTGCTTTTTTCAGGAAATCGTGATCTTTTTAGGAAATAAAATTGTCGTCCATTCAGGACAAATCTGCCGTCACGCTTATGGTTATAAACCAACTTCTCATTGTAAAGTTGCGTTGTGCCTATACCTAGGGAGTTATAAGCATTTAAGGATGCCATATAAAAATGATCATCTTTAAGGAAAGCTTGGATAAGCGTTACGTCCTCTGGCGGTACATCACCAAAGGCTGTTTTCTTAGGGCAGTAGTAAACTCCTCCCGAAAGCTTTTGAATAACCCCTTTGCTGACAAGTTGCTGTATATGGCGATCGACGGAATTTGACCATTGGACTAGATCAGCCCGCCGATAAACTTGCCCGGGCTGAAGATGTTCTTGTAGTTCATTAACTTTATGCATAACCCCCTCCTTAGGTTGTTACTATAAAACAACTTAGGGTTGATGTCATTTTTTTAGTCTAAAAAACATGCAAATTTTCTTAATATCTTCTACATCTGATCATATTAATTAAATCAGAACCTTGAGAAAAAACTTTAACGAGCAATGTGTATTTATTAAGCGCCATTAATACAACTAATCTCAAACCGAATAATTCACTTTTATGTTGCTAATTAGATAGTAAGTAAGTAACTATTGCTATACTTGATGTCATTTTTATTTACCAATCAAGCATCACCAAATATTTTGGCATTCATGCTGGCAACCACATTACTTACATGGCCGTCTGATAAATGGGCATACCTCTTAACCATGCTCAGTGTTTTATGCCCGAGAATCTCAGCTATTTCAGCCAATGACGCGCCGTCCATAGCTAGATATGATGCAGTGCTATGTCTTAGGTCATGCCAATGAAAGTCTTTAATATCTGCTCGCTCCATGGCATATTTAAAGGCACTCCTTATGTCTATCGGCTTTTGTGGATTTGATATGCTTGGGAATAATAGGGGAGTATCAATACGTCTAATTTTATTGTGTTCATGTAGTAGTAATAAGCCTAAGCCAGATAATGGAACGCGCCTCTTTGTGCCGTTTTTTGTTTTGTGTAGAATTAAAAAATTGTCTTTAAGATTTATATCCTGCCATTGTAAATTCATTAGTTCACTTAGGCGCATACCTGTCGATAATGCCAAAATAACGCATATATAAAGCCAGTCACTAGACGATTCTTTACAGGCTTCTAGTAGTTTTACTCGCTCATTATCATCAAGCCATCTGACGCGCCCATCAGGTTCAGTGGGTCTTGTTACTTTTCGCGTGGGATTTTCTTGTACCCATTGCCATTCATTGACTGCAATTTTAAACGTATGGGACAACGCAGCTAAATACCTAACTACTGTAGCTGGAGCGCGTGTTTCCGCTAATGAGTCTCTACACTCTACAATCAATGGAGGTGTAATGTCAGCTAAACAATAAACGCCTAGTTTATTTTTCCACCATAACAATTTACTTTTGCGCTCTTTCTGCTCCTTTTCGTTATATTTTGGTAATTCGACCTTAATATATCTATCTACCAAATCTGAAAAGCTATGTTTTTTAGCTTCGGTTGTCTTGAAGTGCCTACCTTCTTTGATGGCTGCTTCGGTAACTATTACCCATTTTTTAGCATCAGTTAATCGTGGAAAGGTTGCCGTTTGTGCTGGATAGTTTTTTAGTCGAACTTGAACGGTATAGTAAGGTTTGCCGTCTGCGGTTATACGCTTAGTAATTGTAGCCATCATTGTTCCTATAGGGTAACAGTCGGCTTTTTAATATGATGTATTCAGCCATTGCTTAACCAAGAATTAAGTTATTGGTAAGGTCTTGCATAGTGGTGTTACACCTGCGAGGCGCCTTTGTTTCTAGGGATTTATTATACCCTCACGTTGCACTCACGTTGCAATTAAATATAAAAAATGGCAATAAGTGGCAGTAACTGATAACAGCATAAATATTTAAGTCTTTGATTTATTTGCCATTGATTGTTATGGTGTGTTGGTGATTTTTTATTAAATCGGATTCAAAATCCGGTTGGGGTGACTCAGTGCCGGTTCGATTCCGGCTCTCGGTACCAATTAAAGGTTCGAGTATGTGCAAAGAGATATAAAAACCCGCAAGTCTTAAGGCTTAGCGGGTTTTTTATTGCCTGATATTATTCAACTGGGTTTAATAAGATTCATCGACAATCAGGGGTAAGTGCGGGTAACATTAGTGGTAACTTATTCACGACCCTTAAAAGTTACCCCGCTTATGTCGCTATCAGATACTACATGTAAGAATGCCCATAAACACGAAAAGACCCGCACAGGTACCAATTAAAGGTTCGAGTATGTGCAAAGAGATATAAAAACCCGCAAGTCTTAAGGCTTAGCGGGTTTTTTATTGTCCAGTGAAATGCAACCAAATGCAACTAAATCCACTTGAAAGTATGTCCTAATTTATGTCCTTTGCTATAGTATTAAAAAAAAGGACCTAAATTAGGGGATGAAACGACGATTGCTATGAATATCAATAAAGATATGGTCTATAAGGCGGCCAAATCTAAAGAAAAAGATTACATGATTAATGATGGCGGCGGACTCTATATGTTCGTGGGTAAAAACGGTGCCAAGTTGTGGCGGCTTATTTATACCTTCGAAAAAAAACAAAAAAACTCGCCCTGGGTAGTTGCCCAAACATTACTTTAGAAACCGCTAGGCGTAAAGCAGAAGCCGCCCGAGACCAAATCGGCAATAATATAGATCCTAGTGACACTAAAAAAGAAAAAAAACCATTCAACAATTGGCGAGTGATAATAAAAACCGTCTTGATGCTGGTTTACCCATACTTAACAGCTTTGAATATGTGACTCGTGAATGGTTGGTCGTATCAGTTCATCTTGTTAGAGACATTACCCACAACAAGAAAATAAGGCGCTTTGAGAATCTGGATGAGCGCAGAAGAATGATGCAATCATGGAGCGATTACCTAGATATACTAAAGAATGGTGCGCAGGTGATAGATTTAAAAAGGATGGTGTAGTTGTGACAAATGAAACTAACTCATTATTAATTAGCGAAATATTCCTTGATGAAGATAGTTTTAATCTAAGAAAGATATTGAACTTAACAATTTACTAGAAATGATGCAATGCCGCTCAGGGTAGTTGATGTGCCTTTAATTCAGATGGCTTAAACTAAAGAATATCTAAATCCAAGAACATTAGATGGTAATTAGATACGTCGGCTTCGTAAGAGTTTAGAGTCGTAAAACCCTGTTTATCGTAGAATTCAACAGCCTCAATTTTGGCATCAGTCACTACGAATCTACAGCCGACACTATCTGCGACCCTATCCCTAATTAGGGCAATCGAAAAATCAACTAATGCAGAACCAATTCCTTTGCCTCAAAACCGAGAATCAACTGCTAATCGAGCAATTTTAACTGCCGGCAAATATTCATAATTGTTTGCATGACTACAATTTGAAAGATCATAATTTTCTTGTAAATCAATCTCGCTGCAAGTCAAAGTAATAAAGCCAGCAATGACACCATCAATAAGGGCTACATAGGTCTGGGCTACATTAGATTGCTGAAACGTTTTCGCTTGTTTTTGTAAAAATGTTTTTAAAGGCAAGAAAGCTTCACTGCCTAGATTGAAGTGCTGAACATTATCAGTTTGCTCAAGCTTGCGGATATAGAAGCTGGGTTCAACCATTATGCTTAAATTCTATTGACTGCCCTTCAGTGACACGTTTCAATATTTCACGGCCACGCTTTAACGCAGCAGAAGCCTTTGGATTGCTCTTCCTCCCATTCATGATTTGCAGAAACTTATCTGCATCGCTGCCGTTCAATTCTACACGCCCAAAAGTACTACTTTTGATAGCCATATAACACCCCAGTATTATGATTAACATAATGATTGTATTAGAATTTTCCGATTAGGTATATGAGTTTAGTGTTGTTATTTACCTAGTACCAATACTTGTTCCGGCATCAAGAGTTTTAACTAGCCTAAGTGGCAATCTTTAGGTGAAAGACTATCTCTATTAACAAACGTAGAATTGACAGATGTCGTTTTGTTGGAAGTATAGTGACTGTCTTATTAATATATAGCGTCAATTATCTTAGCTGATTTAGTATTGTGGCGCTAGTTGTTCAAGTAAGTATAATGAGGCGTAGTAAGGTACAAAAAGACAAACAATAACGATTCATTATTTAATTTATAAATCAATAGGTTGGTTATATGGCAACATTAGAGCTAGACAACGAAACGACAGCGTTACTATCTGAGATGGCAGAAAATGAACATACCACCTTGGCGCAACTAGCCAACAGGTTATTGATCGAATGCTTAGAGGATTGGCAAGACGCACGAGCAGCAGATAAAGCTTATCAGCGTATTGTTGATGGTGATGCCAAGATTTTATCGTGGGACGAAGTCAAGGCGGGGCTTTATGACATGGATAATTAACCTTGATTCAAGAGCAGCCAAAACATTAAAAGCAATCGACAAGCCAACAAAACAAAGAATTGAATCTTTTATTAATCAACTTGCTTTAACAACCCACCCACGCACCACAGGTAAAGCCTTACAAGGTCAACTTGCTGGCTATTGGCGTTATCGTGTTGGTGATTATCGGCTTATTTGCCACATTAAAGACGGTGAGCTTATTATTTTGGTTGTCGAGATCGGACACCGTAAAGAGATATACCGATAACACACCTGTTATAATCACCTTAACCAGATAGGCTTAGCGGCTTATAAACTGGAATCGTTCCTTAGTTTCTGGTTATTCCTTTCTGAACGATTACACCTTGAACGGAGTGTTAGCGTGGTTAAACCATTAGAACATTGGGATTTACACAATAAACTCACGGTACGCCAATCAGTTTTATTAATGCTTGGTTTAAATCCAACTTCGTTTAAACCCATATTAAAACATATCAAGCTGATCTTTAAGCGGTTTCTTTAGATCGTACAACTATTGGTCAATGGCTAAATTTAGCATACTCTAGCTATCGTAACTGGGATTACCGATGCCGCTACTATTACTATTGTAAGTAATTCTTGGTAATTGTTTTTTTGATGGTATATCTAAGTTTGCGTTAGGTAGCTATAACTACTTAATGTAACCTCACTTTAGTAGGTTTAATTCGGTTAATAGTTAAACTTATCCAGATACCAATCTAAAAATTTGATTGGTATTCTTTTTATTATGGCTGCTCTCTGGTATAGACCGCACTTTGCATGACTAACATCGTGTTTGCGACCATCATCATAATCTAACTAGAAGCGCGCACCTCTATATCCCGACTGATATGCATCTGTGTCTTTCGTACAAAACAAACCACTGAACGGTCGGTTATATTATTTATCAACTTATGACTATAATTTACTGTTTACTGTTTACAAATTATATAGTCGTATCTGACTTAAAAACCTTAGTTTATTATTGTTTTATTTTTATTTTATTTGTATGTTAATGTAAGTGACTTGCTATTTTATGGCGGTTGGAGAATTGGCGTTCTTCACTTAAATTATTACCTATTTAGTTATTTTGATGAGGTAAGTAAAGACTACTTTTATTAGTGGTTTGATTTAAGTCAAATACGCCAATCTTTTCTTATCTCATCACCCAAAAATTGATTGTTATTCTGACTTAAAGGATTGTTTAATTCTTGGAGGATATATGACTAGTCATGAAAAAATATTTATTGCTAATTTAGATGATAAATTAGGCCATATTGCGAATTATTATAGTAATCTTATTGATTCATTTGAAATAAATGGTGCATCTCATATTTTAAAAGCACAGATTCTACGAGAAGCGTTGTATTTACTTATAGATGATTTAGATGTCTATATAAAAAAATATTAAGTTAAAAATTCTCCACCTCGATAATAGGTCTTTTAGTTGGGCATGCGCTAGACTCGCATTTAGCCTTAGACTCTGCGAAACTTTGCCATTGCATATTCGATGGATCATCAGCACAACCAAATGCTTATGCGGTTATGTGGTTAATGGTATATCCTAGAAACGAACCATAATTGTTTACGTTACTTGGGCAGGGATGTGATTATTTAAACTCATCCTTAGCCTTCTGGCGGCGCTCTCTTGTAAATTATGGTTTCGAAAAGTTCAAAGACACCAATGGCCTAGGGAACATTAATGTTCACTAGGCCATTTTTCATTGTGCTGTAGTATTCTGCTAAAGCCTTTCTTTGCGCACTTTAAAAACACCAGCAACTCTTGCCAATATTCTAGTCCTAAAAAGAACGCTATTACCGAGGATGTTCTTGACCTTTAATTTTCTTAATTAATTTCTTTTGGCTTAAATGACGTACATTTTCACCTTTAATCGTAAAAACTAAATGTTCACAGATATGCCGTGTATGGTCACCTATTCGTTCTAACGCACGAGCTGTAGTCAATACATCTAAAGAATGAGTAATGTTTTGTGGATTGTCTATCATGCAGGTAATCAATAACTTAACTATATTTTCATATTCATGATCTACTTTTTCATCATATCCGATAATATCAGGAACATCTTCAATAGACATCCTAGAAAAGGCATCTATCGCTTGATCTAACATAGTATTGACCAACCCCACCATACGATCAAGATCATGTTTAGGTACATGATGAGTGTTATTTAATAATTTGATAGCCATTTCAGCGATACGCTTGGTGTTATTACCAATTCTTTCTAGTTCATGGATGATTTTAATGATCGCAAGCAACAGTCTTAAATCAAAGGCTTTGGGCTGTCTGATGGCCAAAATTTTATTACATTCCAAATTAATCGCTATTTCTAACGCATTAATTTGACTATCCTGACTAATTACCTGTTCTGCCAGCTCTACATCACTTAAAGTTAGTGCCTTTATAGCTAGTTTTAGTTGTTGCCCAACCAAGTCCCCCATAGTTAATACTTTATGATGAACGTCCTCCAGTTCTTTATTGAATAGCCGGGATATATGAAGGCTTATTTTACTGTGATCCATTGTCTGTTCCTTAATTAGCCATACCGAACGGTAAAGTAGTCTTTTGTGTGGGTTGTACTAGGATTAGTTCAACTTATTAGCAACATCTTAAAGTAAAGTGGAGGCAATAAAATAAGAGGAATATAAATGATTTTAATTAAATAAAGCCCACTATCTTTAGGGTAATGGGCTTCAGATAGACTCCTATACTAATAGGTTGGTACTACTCACACGTCTTAATTTAACAGGTGAGCCCTCATTAAAAGACTCAGGGCTATTGTTAATTAAATTCTAAAGAAAGAAAATACGTAGAAATACCTATATCTTCACTTAACGTCCTATCAGCTAAGTAATTAGTGTTTCACAGGAAGGCTATACTATTGGTGAATATTATGGGGGGCTAGACAATTTATCCCTTCTTAAGGGATCGAGTAGTGGTTTCAATCCATTGTGATCTATTTCCTGCATCAGTGCCAATAACTGGCCTAACTCATTATTAGGAAATCCTTTTCGTGCGAACCAATTAAGGTAGTTACCAGGTAAATCTGCAATGACTAGCCCTTTATATTTTCCGTAAGGCATGACAAATATAACCAACTTATGTAGATCTTCGGATTTCATCGGTAAGCTCAATTCAGGAATATGACTTCGGGTTTTCTATTTGACCATATTGCAGTGTAATGACCCAATAAAACACGTTACTTTGTTAGCATATTTTTATTGAAAACAACATTGATTTTTTATACCTGAGATTTTGGCGCGTGATGTTGATTACTCTATTCATGACTTAATCTTAAAATCTATAGAAATTTTAAGTATTTCTACGGATAGCTTTTGTGTTTTTAGTTTGGTTAAATTAATTGTGGTTTGAAACTCTTTGCTTGAAAAAGTGTAATCTTTTGATTCAACGTGTATTTGCCCTATCGGTTCTGGAGGCTACTCAAATCCTGTCGCACAGCGCAGCGTAGGCTGTGAATATAATCTTGATTAGGACTCATGACATGACCACATTAAGACGTATTATTTACGAGTCTTTTATCTTGGTTATGGGCGTGTCTATCACAACTATCGGACTTCTAGCTCTGCTTGGTTGGATACTGGACACACCTGTCCTGACTTCTTGGCAAACCAACACCCTGCCAATGGCGCCATTTACTGCGCTGCTGTCTATCCTGTTCGGTGGAGTCTTTGTTTTTAACGCCAAAAGATCTACATCCCGCATTACTTTCATGCTGACCATTTTCTTGGCCTGGATAGGAGCGATGATAGCCTTGTGGTTGTTTACATTGCGGATATTAAATAGTTATTGGTCGATAGAGTTTCTTGGTCTGAATATTACCGGAATGCTGGGCGATGCACCTATAGGATATATTTCACCCATTACGGCACTATGCTTTTTGCTTGCGAACCTAGCCTTTTTGATCACTCTACCTCAAGGTTCACATCGTCTCTGGCGAGGCTATCTTGCCTCGATTTTGGCTGGGTTGCTTACGCTTGTTAGTTTTACGCTCCTGCTTAGCTATTTCTTCGGTTTACCTCTGCCTATCAGTAATGGACTTATCCGCCCTGCGCTAAACACCAGTTTTATTCTGCTATTGATGGGTATAGGGCTACTGATAGTTGCCCATCTTCGTATCATGTTCTCGGATGATGAGTCTGAGGTCATAGAAATAGATAGGCTAATCTACGTCCTATTTTTTTCTGCATTAACTGCCAGCATCCTAATCGCTGCATTTCAGTCCTATCGTACGACTGAAATCAAGTTTCGTAAGGGCGTGGAGTTACAGTTGCTGGCAGTGTCGGAGTTGAAAACAAGACAACTAAGCCAATGGCGGATTGAGCGCCTAGGTGATGGAGCCTTAGCCCAGAGTACATTGATTAATTCTGTTGTGCGGCAATATTTGGAAACGACGAGTAACATGTCCACACAGGGGGCTTTACAGGATTGGTTTGAACGTATGCTGCACGACAGTCACTACGGATATGAAAGAGGTTTTCTGCTTGATGCGCAAGGCGTCGTTCGTATGTCGATACCCACTAAGTTAGAGCCTTTAGCCACTACTTTAAAAAATAGTGCGATGGCCGCACTGCGCACAAACCAGATCATATTCCAGGACTTTTTTCGTGACGAGTACGACCAGAAAGTCTATATGGCACTGTTAGTACCGATATCAAACGAACAGGATAGCAATCATCCTTTAGGCGTGATTGTGTTGCGCATAGATCCAAACCTCTACTTATATCCCTTCATTAAGCAGTGGCCAACGATTAGCGCTACAGCCGAAACACTATTGGTGCGCAGAGATGGCAATGAGGTGCTATTTTTAAATGACCTTCGCTTTTCGATGGATGCAGCCTTAAAAAAGCGCATTCCAGTGACGGGTAACTCGAGTATACCTGCTGTAAAAGCGGTAATAGGTCAGCGTGGCGTGGTGGATGGCATAGATTATAATGGCTTTCAAGTGATTGCTGTCTTGAGCAACATTCCAGACACCTCATGGTTGCTTGTGACTAAGATAAATAATGCCGAAGTATACGCTCCATTAGACACTAGCTTGAGGCTGACGGCATTGCTGGCGATCAGCATGATTTTCGGTGTGGGTGTTGCAATGTTTTTGCTGCGACGTCAGCACCTGCAAGAGCTTAAACGAATCCTGCTTGAATCAAGCATGGCAGCATTGAAGAATAAGGAACTACATAGTAGCCTACTCAAAACCACCATGGATGGTTATTTTCTGATAGATAGTCAGGGAGGCTTGCTAGAAGTCAACGACACCTATTGCCGGATGAGTGGTTATACTGCCCAAGAACTGTTGGGCATGCGCGTTGCAGATTTGGAAGTCAACGATACAGACGAAGATGTTATTTGGCATCTCCAGAACACTTTCGTTCAAGACGGAAATCGCTATGAGACCAGACACCACCGCAAGGATGGGAGTGTTTTTTATGTTGAGGTTAGCATACAGTGTCTGTCTGTCAATGTGAGGCGGCAGTTTATTGTTTTTGTGCGGGATATTAGCCAGCGTAAATTAGCTGAAGAGGCTCTGCAGGCAAGTAAGGCACACTTGGATTTTGCTTTGCAAAAAATTGATACCGGAGCATGGAAACTAAATCTGCTCGATCACTCGGCGCATCGCACCCTACTCCACGATCGTATTTTTGGCTATCAGACCTTTTTACCCAATTGGACCTATGAAATGTTCCTTGAGCATGTTCTACCCGAAGAACGTCAGAAGGTAGATCGGCAATTCCATGATGCAATAATAGCAAAAACCTCTTGGAGCTTCGAGTGTCGCATTCGCCGTGCCGATGGTGAGGAGCGCTGGATTTATGGCGCAGGCGATTTTTTGCAAAATTCCAAAGGCGATACCGAGTGGATGTCAGGTATTTTGCAAGATATCACCGAACGTAAGCTCGCTGAAGACAAACTTCGCCTATCCTCTAGTGTGTTCGCTCATGCTTGGGAAGGGATCTTAATCACCACCACTGATGGCACGATCGTAGATGTCAATGATGCGCTAAGCCGAATTACGGGTTATAGCCGTGACGAAATGCTGGGCAAAAATCCGCGTATTTTTAGTGCAGGTCTTCAGGATCGCACTTTTTACGCTGAATTGTGGAACAGTTTGATAGAGAAAGGTCATTGGTACGGTGAAATCTGGAATCGACGCAAAAGCGGTGAAATGTATGCCATTATTGAAACGATCAGTGTCGTCAACGATGATCAGGATATCCCAAGACATTACGTGGCCATGTTGACCGACATCACTCAACTCAAGTTACACGAAAATGAATTAATGCATATCGCTCACTATGACCCACTGACTAATTTACCCAACCGCATTCTATTGGCTGACCGTATGCACCAAGGTATCACTCAGGTTCATAGAAGAAATAAATCCTTGGCAGTGATTTTTCTTGATCTAGATGGTTTTAAAGCCATTAACGACAAAAACGGCCATGAAGTGGGTGATCGTTTGTTGATAGTCCTTGCGGGCCGTATGGAGCAGGCGCTACGCGAAGGCGATACCTTCGCTAGAATTGGTGGCGATGAGTTTGTCGCCGTGCTGCTGGATCTAGACACTGAAGACACGGCCATACCAATGCTTAATCGCCTACTTGCTGCCGCTTCTAAACCTGTGATATTTAGCGACATTAGCCTACAAGTCTCTGCGAGTCTGGGGGTGAGTTTTTATCCGCAGGCGGAAGAGGTTGATGCTGATAAGTTGCTACGTCAAGCCGACCAAGCCATGTATCAGGCTAAGGCGGCTGGCAAAAACCGTTACCACGTCTTTGATGCCGTTCTTGACAATAACATTCGCGTTCGTCATGAAAGTCTGGATCGTATCCATGCAGCTTTAATCAAACAGGAATTCGTGCTGTATTACCAACCTAAGGTCAATATGCGCACAGGGACTATTGTCGGGGTTGAAGCGCTAATCCGCTGGAATCACCCTGAAAAAGGCTTGTTATCGCCAGCGTTATTTTTGCCCGAGATTGACGATCATCCTTTGGCCATTACACTCGGCGAATGGGTGATCGATACCGCCCTAACCCAAATAGAACGCTGGCGTAGCCAAGGATTTAGCATCCCCGTTAGTGTTAATGTTGGCGCTCGTCAGTTACAGCAAACTGATTTTGTTATACGTCTACGTGACCTTTTAAAGGCGCATCCCAGCATTGTGCCGTCTTTTCTTGAGTTCGAAGTGCTAGAGACCAATGCCTTGGAAGATATAACTAAAGTATCTCATCTAATGGAGGACTGTCAGGAAATCGGGATAAATTTTGCTCTTGATGATTTTGGTACCGGTTATTCATCGCTGACTTATCTGAAACGACTTCCTGTCACGTTACTCAAAATTTATCAAAGTTTTGTGCGAGATATACTCATTGACTCGGATGATCTAGCGATTGTTGAAGCGGTGGTTGGTTTGGGGCGTACTTTTCGCCGCCAAGTGATCGCCGAGGGAGTTGAAACCATTAAACACGGCACCCTGCTGCTGGAACATGGTTGTGAGCTGGGCCAAGGTTATGGTATCGCACGCCCCATGCCAGCAGATAAGTTACCTGAATGGGCGAGGACTTGGAGACCTAATCTAGCTTGGGTCAACTAGATTTCTAAAAGCAGATTTAGAAATAAGCCAAACTCTTCCTAAAAAGCCCTGATATATACCTGAATTAGATTGAAGAAAGCAGTAGAAAATTATGCTTAGACTTGATCGTTGATCTTGTTGATAAGCCAATGAAGACTAAAGGGCCATTTTTACGACTAATCTAGTAAAAATTGAGATGAAATTAACAGCGCACTTTACGAGAGTAGCTAGAATTAAGTCAGTATTTCACTGATAACCACCAGTTTGGCTGTCAAGTTAAGCTCTCGCAGTATCCGCTAATCATCAAATCATACAAATTAGTTATGGTGGTTTTACTTTTACTTTCATTACCAAACAAGAATAACCAAATTTAATCTAGGGTCAGCATTTACTCATACGGACAAACTTTATAGCAGAGCCAAAATAGTAGGGAATGAATAACCTTTATAGGTATTTCATACCCTATATTAAAGGATGATTTTACTGAGTCATGAGTATAAGTCTTGCCAAAACCCTTTCTTCTAAAGCACTCATTTTCTATCAATTCCAGTGAGAATTAAAAAATATAAGTATTTTTTTCAAATAGTTACTTACTTCCTTGTGCTGAAAATAGAGTTTTTTGGATGTATGCAGTTCAGTTGGCCTATCTCGTGCATAAGTTTAAATGTGCAATGGGTATTTTGCATAAAACTTTGTTGTTTTCATATGCTATATATTTTTAGGAGATGCCATCATGGCTAAAGTACAAAAATCAACTGACTCATCTAGCTTAGCTGAAGTTGTAGACCGTATTCTTGACAAAGGTATTGTAATTGATGCATGGGTTAAGGTTTCATTGGTCGGAATTGAATTGCTTTCTATAGAAGCACGCGTTGTTATTGCTTCTGTTGAAACCTATTTGAAATATGCTGAAGCAATTGGCCTTACAGCTAGCGCAGCTACTCCAGCTTAATTAAATTAAAAAAGTTAGAGTGCCCAAGTGTTTTTTATGTGACAGATTGGGCGCTTTTTACCTCCTCAATAATCAAGTGTTGGGGTTTTATTTAAAAGAGATAACCTAAGGAGAACACCTATGGGAATTTTCACAAATGACATGACTAAATTACGAACTCATATTGACAATAGTCATGAGCAGCGACTATTTGAACAAAATACACGTACTTCTAATGTAAGAGCACAGCTTATTGACTTCGCTGCAACTCGTGTTAGTAAGGGAATTCAAGAAGCCAAAATTAGAACAGTATTTGTTAAAAATAACACTCATGAAGTTACTCGTTTAATAAATGGATTTCAGCATTTTCGTCAGGTAATGGGGCGCCAGGGACGCGAAGAACGCGCTGCTTTTGTTAATGATGTGTCAAAAAAAACATTAGCATTGCTAACCGACTTTAATATTGAACACAGAAATATGGTTAAACGTTCTGCTAAAGAAAGAGCTGATTTTGTTGCGGCTAATAAAAATAGTGTAGGAGCTTTTATTAAAAAAGCTTCACAAGATAGAGCCGGAGCACACGCTGTTTTTTTCGACATAGCAAAAAAAAAAGTCTCTTTCCTAGTATAGCTAGTTCCAAGATTGATGACACACATATAGATGTTTTGTCATCACAGGATGAAGTTTTAGATAAAAAGGTGGAGGGGGATTTTGTTGAGAGTATAGAAGTAAATAAGGCAAAAAAAACGACAAAATCCTCTAGGAGTTTTTTAGGCTTGAAAGATGGTAAATCGTAACCTAATGAAACATATTGCTATTTTAGATTAATGTTTATGCTATAAACCTTTGGTGTTTTTTAAATACTAAAGGTTTATTTATTTAATTACTTGATTTCATTTTTTTGTTAGGTTTTAGGCATAAATATTGATAATTAAATTAAGTATGGGCTCAACTCATTCACAGCCTTATTTATGAAAAATAATGTAGTTAAATATTATCCCTAATTATAGGGAGTGACAGATGCCATTTGGCATAGGAGAATTTATGATGAAGCAAAATAGCGTTTCAAGCTCACATTATGAAGTAAAAGATGATCTTATTGTGCCAGAGGCTAGTGATCATTTTGTGGTGACGTCCTACGTGAAAGAGATAATAGATCGATCGTTGGTTTATTTAAATGCGGGCTATCCAGTACATTTTGCAGGCCCATCTGGGACAGGAAAAACAACTTTAGCCTTTCATTTAGCTTCACAATGGGGGCGTCCTGTCACCTTGTTACAAGGCAATGAAGAGTTTGTGAGTTCTGACTTAACGGGAAAAGATATTGGATATCGTAAAAGTAGTTTAGTTGATAATTACATTCACTCAGTATTAAAAACTGAAGAACAGATGAATCGTATGTGGGTAGACAATCGTCTAACAACAGCTTGTCGAAATGGTGATATGTTAATTTATGATGAATTCAATCGCTCTAAAGCGGATACCAATAATGTATTGTTATCCGTTTTATCGGAAGGGATTTTAAATTTGCCAGGTTTGCGAGGTGCAGGCGAAGGATATATGGATGTACATCCTGAATTTAGAGCTATTTTTACATCTAATCCGGAAGAATATGCGGGTACGCATAAAACGCAAGATGCTTTAATGAATCGTATGATTACAATCAATGTTGGTCTGGCTGACCGAGATACTGAAGTACAAATAATTCATGCGCGATCTGAATTAGCAATAAAAGAGTCTGGCCACATTGTGGATATAGTCAGAGAGTTACATGGTGAAGATCACGAATCAAAGCATGGATTACGTGCGGGTATCGCTATAGCACGTATCATAAAAATACAAGGTATGAAACCACGTTATGGTGATAAGTTATTTCACTCTATTTGTTACGATGTTTTGAGTATGGAAACAGCTAAAATTCAACATGCTGGACGTTCTATATTTCATGAAATGATTGATGGTGTGATTCGTAAATATTGTCCTCCAGTGGGTTCAGAGGCTATCAAAGTATCCACAAAAATAAAAATAGTTGAGTAAAAGACATGGCCATAATTACTAGTCCACCTCGAACAGTTTCAGATATTAAAACACATTCTGGTCGTAGCAGTCGTGATCATCAAGTCTATCGCGATTATTTTCAAGTTGGCGCTCTAGAGTTAGAGCGTTGGAGAAGAACACGAGAACGTGAAGTAGCGTCATCACGAATTAATAGTATTGATAAGCGAATAGCTGAAATTGATAAAGAAAAAGAGCAGTTACTTACAAGTGCTACAACGGCATGTGAGAGATTGTACTACACAGAAAAGCCAAGACCGACTGAAAATAAGAAATCTGCTGGTTTGCGAATCAAGTATTGAGGTTGTTGTTATGAACAAAATTCATACTATTGCTGATATCCGAACGATACGGATGGCGAAAAGTTTTCGCTCTTGCGTTAGTTTGGTAGGGAAGTCACAAATTCTTGCGGATTACGGACGCATTTGTTTAGAAGAGTACTGCCGTTTAAATCGAGTCAGTAAGGCAAAAAATAAGTATATTTCATTAAGGAAAGATTTATGAGCACTAATAAATTAAGGGATAATCGAGCGAAAGTGCTTTACGCTCTTTGTGCTTCAGATGGATTAAAACCTAGCTATAAAATGCGCGGACTTGAGTCTGCAGCGGTTTATGCCATTGATCAAAATGGATTAAGAGCGGTTGTTAGTGATACCGCTAGTACTCGTTTACGTCCTGATAGAAGAAATATCAGTGCACATCAATCTGTTTTACACTCATTGACTGAAGATAGTAC
Source organism: Methylococcaceae bacterium (assembly GCA_947504985.1). GTDB lineage: Bacteria > Pseudomonadota > Gammaproteobacteria > Methylococcales > Methylomonadaceae > Methylovulum. Next base: position 45,568 of record CANNKH010000001.1, read on the forward strand.
TGTATTACCGATGCGATTCGGTGTTATTGCTCGAAGTTCTGAAGCTATAGAAAAACTTCTTGCCTCCAACCAGGAAGCTATCAGAGAGCATTTTGAGCGATTGAATGGGCGAGTAGAAATGGGCTTACGCGTTTCATGGGACGTCGCTAATATTTATGAATATTACGTAGCTACTCATCCAAGCTTAAGACAAGGGCGAGATGAAATCTGGGATAAAAATGCCAATAACGTAAATCATCGTGATGAAAAAATTCGTTTAGGCAATTTGTATCAATCGTTGAGAAATGCCGACAGAATAGAATTCACTGAAAAAGTAAAAGACGTATTATTTAATTATTGCGAAGATATTGTAGAAACTGCCGTTAAAAGAGAAAAAGATGTCATGAATCTAGCTTGTTTAGTTGAAAGAGAAAAACTAGACGATTTTGCTAAGGGTGTTTTTGAA
>CANNKH010000002.1 GCA_947504985.1 Methylococcaceae bacterium
CACTTTGCTGGCGGCAGTAAATCTAAACGGTGTACTTGATCCAACGTTTAACAGTTTACCATTCGCTGACATAGAACAGTCTGAGTGACCGACACCGTACTGGGTTAGTCCATAAAACTTAGCGGCAAGACCTGTCGGTGCTGTTATAGAAACCGATACGCCTTGTAAAGTGCTGGATGGCTGAATATCAAAAACTAGACCTTTATTAGCCAGTGTCTGACATTTATTCCACGCATCCAATGACCCCTGATAAACCGTGCGGGAATAAGCGGATGCTTGGTTACTATAAGCACTGCTATTAAATCCAGACGTACAAATAGACTTTTGTGTTTGTTGGATTTCTGAATCACTCGCAGAAGCTGATGCGGCACCCGATGCTGGCCCATAAGACCCTTTAATTGCAGCGGCTTGCGTTGAGGATTTGTCTAGTAAACTGTAATCAAAAGAACAAAAGGTTGATTTTGACATGGATTGACCGTCAGCAGCATTGCTGCTTTGGGCGACATTATAAAGCCCTAAATTCATCAGGGCATTACAGGATTCGCTCGCAGACCAGGCAATATTGGGTAAAACTAAACTGGTAAGTGCCAGCATTTTCAGGATAGATTTTGATTTTTTGGTAAGCATGATAAGACTCCATGATTAATTGCAAAGGGTTTGATAAATAAATATCAACGGGGTGGTGCAATCAAGATTATAAACAGCCGGTAATTTGCTACAATCAAGCCTCACTTGGTATTTCACCCATAGGATAGGTATTTATGTCTGTGCATGAAAAAATTCGGCTGGTGCGGCAGTTAAAAGGTTGGTCACAGGAAGAGGTCGCGACTAAGCTGGAGATGTCGCCAAATGGCTATGGCAGCATTGAACGGGGTGAAACGGACATTAATTTATCAAGGCTTGAGCAAATTGCCGCCTTGTTCGGCATCAAGCTGGCGGATTTGCTGGAGTTGAATGAAAAAAGCGTATTAAATTTAGCCTGTGAACAAAATCAAAGCAACTGGCACATCGGCGCAAGTTCGCTTGGCTATCTGCAATTGCAGGCTGAGCTTGAGAAACAACAGCTTATTAACGGGCAAAAAGACAAAGAAATTGAATACCTAAAACAAATCAACGCGCTGTTAAATAAGCCTGATTAATGCCTGCTTATTCTGGTGCCAATATCTCTGGCGAATAGACATTGTTCCACGCTCCATATGGGCACGATAAAAAAGATAAGCCATGTATAAAGAACTGTTCAAAAAATTTGAAAACGCAGAAAACTTAGGCGGCAAGGCGTGGCAACATGCGCTTAATGTTGATTTGATTGAACAAGTCGCCATTAAAGATTGCTCAATCCATTGTTTCCATTATCAGCAAATGTTGGAAATGCTGTTTAAATATTTGCTGGAGACGAAAAGCAAATACGGTGCTTACGCTCATACGCATAAATTAAATAAACTACTTGAGCAACTTATCGAATTCACGCCATTTAAAACGGACAAATCCAACTACAGCATGGCGTTACAAGTGATTACCGTGTGCGCCGAAGAGTATCGATATAATTTTTTAATCGATTGTGAAGGCTATAAAGAGAGTTTAAGTCTAGCCAATCGGCTATTAAAGGAATTGCTTGATTTTGAAGCCGCCTGATTTTTTAACCGCTATCTAGCTAATCAAAACGCCTTATCCCGCCGACATTTAATCGCCCAAGCCACATCAGCTGCCTGACGGTTTTCCTTAACGTCATGTACACGAAATAGCTTAACGCCAGCCATTACGCCCAAGGCAGTGGTTACGGCGGTGGCAGTTACCAATCCTGTGGGTTCTTCAACGGCACAAAGACTACCCATAAAGCGTTTGCGGCTAGTGCCTAGCAATACCGGAAAACTTAACGCGACCAAGCGATCAAGATGTGCCAGTAAATCTAGATTATCTTGCTTGCGTTTGCCAAAACCAATACCGGGATCAATTGCTATATTTTCTTTCTTAACGCCGATACCCAAAGCTATATTAATCCGTGCATATAACGCCTCAATAACTTCTTGCACCACGTCATCATAGTAAGGGTTATCCTGCATGGTTTTTGGGGTACCCTTGCGGTGCATTAAGATTATCGGCACACCTGATTCAGCTGCTAACGTCAATATCGCCGCATCATCCTGTCCGGCAGAGACATCATTAATTATCGTTGCTCCTGCTGCTAAAGCGGCTTTAGCCACTTCACTCGATGTGGTGTCAATGCTAATCATGATGTTTGTTTGCTGCTTGAGCGCAGTAATCACTGGAATCACCCGTTGTATTTGCTGTTGTGCAGGCACGGGTTCAGAACCTGGCCTAGTTGATTCACCGCCTATGTCGATAATATCTGCGCCTTCGTGCTGCATTTGTAGCGCTTGTTGTAAGGCGGCTTGCTTATCGGTGTATTGGGCACCATCGGAAAAGCTATCTGGCGTTATATTTAAAATGCCCATAATGAGCGGTTTATCGTGGTAGTTAAACATACGGAAAACTCCTAGGTACGTCGATTTTGACAGATTCGAGTATAATGCCGCTTCGATTTTAAACTGAATAGCGTAATGGACAAACCTCGATTAGCTTGGGCGATGACTGGCTCAGGCCACTATATAAAAGAATGTCTGGATTTTTTGCTCACCTTGGATGCTGTGGATTTGTATATCAGCCAAGCGGGTGAGGAAGTGTTAAAAATGTACGGCATTGATCTCAAAGACATCCGCGCAAAAATGCCGATTTATCGCGACAAAGCCGCTTCTGCGCCACCAGTCGGTCATTTTTATAAAGGTTATTACCATACGTTTGTTATGGCACCAACGACATCGAATACCGTCGCCAAATGCGTGCTAGGTATTGCCGATACCTTGGTGACTAATCTTTATTCACAAGCTGGAAAATGCCGTGTGCCGAGTATTGTTTATCCTTGCGATATTGCACCAGTAATGGAAACGACGGCGCCGGGTGGCATGGTGATGGTTTATCCACGCAAAATTGATCTGGAAGGCACTAATAAATTACGGGATTTTGAATACACTACCGTTGTCGAAAGCGTCGATGCGCTTATTCATCAGGTTAATACTCGGCTTGCGGCACTGAAATGAGCGAACATATTCTTTTTCTTACCGGCAAATTGGCAGAAAAACAACTGTATGCCATCCTCGAAAAAATGCAGCCTGACTTCACTTATACCGTGCATCAACTCGGGATTAAGGTCGCGGCGTTAATGACGACTGACATGATCGCGCGGCGTTTGAAAGATACCTTTGGTGCTGATCGCATGATTTTGCCAGGACGCTGTCGTGGCGATATAGCGGCGTTGTCCAGCATATTTAATATGCCGATTGCACGCGGCCCTGAAGAACTCAAGGACTTGCCGCAATATTTTGGTCATCGGGCGCATGTTTATGATTTGAGCCACTATCGAGTGAAAATTTTTGCCGAAATTACTGATGCGCCCAATATCAGTATTGATGCCGTGCTTAAACGTGCGGATTATTATCGTAAGAACGGTGCTGATGTTATCGATATCGGTTGTTTGCCCAGTACTCCATTTCCGCAGCTGGAAGCTATTATTCAAGCCCTGAAACAACAAGGCTTTACTGTTAGCATTGATTCGCTGGATGCACAGGATTTGCTTAGAGGTGGCAAGGCGGGTGCCGATTATCTGCTTAGTTTGCACGAAAGCAGTCTGTGGATTGCTGACGAGGTTGCTGCCACACCGATATTAATTCCCGAAAAACACGAAGACCTCGCTTCGTTGGAACGTGCTATCAGCGTGATGCAGAAAAAAAATCGTGCATTTATCGTCGACCCAATTTTGGACCCACTGCATTTCGGTTTTACGCAATCCATCGTGCGCTATCATGAGGTCAGAAAAAACCACCCCGATATTGAAATGATGATGGGCGTTGGTAATATCACCGAATTAACCCATGCCGATACCGCCGGCATGAATGCGCTACTGCTGGGTATTTGTTCTGAACTCAATATCAATCATATTCTGGCGACCGAAGTCAGCCAGCATGCTTGCCGGTCAATCCGCGAGGCAGATCTGTCTAGGCGCATCATGCTGGCGGCAAAACAACACAATACCTTGCCCAAACATATTCATCCGGGCTTAATGGCCTTACATGAAACCTCGCCATTTCCTTACAGCTTTGCAGAAATCACGGAATTGGCAGGACAAATTAAAGACCCGAGTTATCGCATTCAAACCAGCGCTGAAGGCTTACATATTTTCAACCGTGACGGCTTGCACACGGCCACCGACCCCTTTGCTTTATACCCTAAATTGCACGTTGAAAGCGATGGCGGTCATGCTTTTTATTTGGGGGTAGAGCTAGCGCGTGCCGAAATTGCCTGGCAATTAGGTAAGCGCTTTACCCAAGATCAAGCATTAAATTGGGGCTGTGCGACCGATCAAGTTGACAGCACCGTTGATCTGCACACGTTTAAACCTGTCGGAAGTACCTTACAAAAATCATGATTCAAGAAACAATAGTCACTACCCATAATGAAGACGGCATAACCCATATCGCCCCGATGGGTATTCATGTGAACGGCGATGAATTTATCATTTTGCCTTTTCGTCCCTCGACGACACTCAATAATTTGCTGGCAAGCCATGTCGCGGTCATTAATTACTGCGACGATGTGCGCGTTTTTGCCGGCTGTTTAACCGGACGATACGATTGGCCGCTACGCGCTGCGGAAAAAATCAGCACACCCGTTCTGGCTTGTGCGCTGGCACATACTGAAGTGCAAGTCATCGACATTGAAGATAACCCGGTTCGTCCCAAAGTATTTTGTTCCGCCGTACATAGCGTCAATCATGCCCCTTTTAAAGGTTTTAACCGCGCCCAACATGCGGTACTGGAAGCGGCTATTCTGGTGAGTCGCTTATCGATGCTGACATCGGAAAAAATAGCTTCGGAACTGGCTTATCTGCGTATCGGCTTTACCAAAACTGCAGGCGAGCGTGAACAAGAAGCCTGGGATTGGTTAATGACGGCCATTGACAACCATAACGGAGCCAACCGATGACTGGAATGCTCGCCAGTGTCAATAGCCTAGCCGAAGCCTTGCTGGTTCTGGATGCAGAAGTTGATATTATTGACTTAAAACAACCTTCAGCCGGTGCCTTAGGTGCTTTGGATATTGCGGTTGTTAAGGCTATTGTTGCTCAATGTCATGGTTTGCGCCCGATCAGTGCCACCATTGGCGATTTGCCGATGCAGCCGGAGAGAATTGTTAATGCAGTAACGGTCATGGCGAAAACCGGTGTGGACTATATCAAAATCGGCTTTTTTCCAGGCGGCGACCCGTTAGGTTGCATAGAAAAACTGGCTGAACTGGCGCAAGAAAAGTTTGCCTTGATAGCGGTACTGTTTGCCGACCAACAGCCCGATTTTTCTTTGGTGAGCGCCTTAAAGCAATCCGGTTTTAAAGGGGTTATGTTAGATACGATGGCTAAAGCCAACGGCTCGTTAACGCAGGTGATGAACCCAACAGACATCGCCCGATTTGTGACGCTGGCTAAACAACATCAGCTTATTTGCGGACTTGCAGGTTCGTTAAGACGCGAAGACATTGCTGACCTATTGCTTTACCAACCTGATTATTTGGGTTTCAGGGGCGCATTATGCGAACAACATAACCGCGTTGGCGCGGTGGCTAAAACCGCGGTCGCACACATAAAACAGGCCATAAATTCAGCAGGGTAATTTCCCACCGAAACGATAGGTGGCCTAACTTCATCCACTATCGTTTTTTTAAACCACCCATTATCAATAGTCTATGACATACGCCCCTCAATCCATAATGCGCATTGCTTTAACCCCCGGCGAACCGGCAGGCATCGGTCCTGATCTGTGCATTCAACTTGCTCAGCAGAATTTACCTTACCAACCTGTCATCATCGCCAATCCGGAATTGTTGGAGCAACGTGCCAGACTGTTAGGGTTGCCCTTACAGATTACGTTGTTTGATAGCAACTTACCCGCACATCCTCAGCAAGCAGGTGAACTGACGGTATTACCTTTTGAACTAGCTGAACCGGTGCAATGCGGTCGATTGAATCAGGCTAATAGTCGGTATGTGTTAAAAACCATTACTAAAGCCACCAAAGGTTGCATGGATGGCACGTTTGCCGCGATGGTTACTGGGCCGGTACACAAAGGCATTATTAACGATGCCGGTTTTCCATTTAGCGGTCATACCGAATATATTGCCGATATTACCGGTGGTCAGCCGGTCATGATGCTGATAACTTCTGGGTTGCGCGTTGCCTTAGTCACCAATCATCTCCCGTTAGCTCATGTCAGCCAAGCCATTACGCATAACCGTTTGCGAACCATTATCCGTATACTGGATCATGATTTACGCTCACGTTTTCATCTGGATAATCCGAAAATTCTGGTGTGCGGTCTTAATCCTCATGCTGGTGAAGGCGGTCATCTTGGCAGGGAAGAAATCGAAATTATTGAGCCTGTACTCGATAGTTTTCGCGCCCAAGGCTTAAATATTGAAGGTCCATTACCTGCGGATACCGTCTTTACCCCTAAATATCTAGCTTCAGCCGATGCAGTATTGGCGATGTATCATGACCAAGGCTTGCCGGTACTTAAATCTAAAGGTTTCGGTCAGGCGGTTAATATCACATTGGGGTTGCCCATTATCCGCACCTCGGTTGACCACGGCACGGCTTTAGACTTAGCAGGTAGCGGCAAGGTCGACGCAGGTAGCTTGTTTGTTGCCCTGCAAACCGCATTAACCATGAGCATTAATCCATGACACACACGCCACGCAAACGCTTTGGTCAGAATTTTTTACATGACTACACCATCATTGACAATATACTCGCCAGCATACAGGTCAAATCGGGTGAACATTGGGTTGAAATTGGTCCCGGTATGGGCGCATTAACAAAGCCTTTATTAGCAAAAGCTATCCGCCTTGATGTTGTCGAACTGGACAGGGATTTAGTGGCGTTACTTAAAAATACTTTCGGGCAACAAGAAAATATTGAGATTCACAGTGCCGACGCATTACGGTTTGATTTTGCTGCGCTAGCGAAACCACATGAAAAACTGCGTGTTATCGGCAATCTGCCCTATAACATTTCTACGCCGTTAATGTTTCATTTGCTCGATAACGCCTATTGCATTGAAGACATGCACTTTATGTTGCAAAAAGAAGTCATCGATAGGATTTGTTCACCACCAGGCAGTAAGCAATACGGTAGGCTCAGTGTCATGATGCAGTATTATTGCGCCACCGAACATTTATTCGATGTACCGCCAGAAAGTTTCGAGCCCGCCCCTAAGGTGATGTCGGCAATTGTACGTTTAATACCACATCACAAGCCGCCGGTTGATGTCGAAGATGTCGCCAAACTTAACCGAGTTGTTACCGAAGCCTTTTCGCAACGCCGCAAAACCCTGCGTAATTCATTAAAAAAACTGATCACCGAAGCGCAGATTGTCGCATTAAATATTGATCCCACCTTACGGGCTGAAACCATTCCACTCAGAGATTTTGCTAAATTGAGTAACCTGCTATAGGTAGTCGTGCATATCTTCATGGCAAATAGCTTAATATCTAGCCTACTTATTATGTGATGACCATAGAAAAAACACATATTGTTTATCTTGATACTATTCGAGGGTTGGCAGCCTTAACGGTTGTGAGTGAGCATTTTGTAATTGCCTACGGACTACCGTGCGAGGGTGAGCTATGTCGGCAATGGCTTGATAATTCACCTTTGCATATTTGGTGGGACGGCATTGCTGCCGTTTCGATGTTTTTTGTACTCAGTGGGTTTGTGCTATCGCTTAAGCATTTTCGCACGGAGACAGGATCGGATATGGCGCAATTTGCATTGCTGGGTTATAGCTTGAATCGTATATCAAGAATATGGTTGCCTTATGGCGTTATCCTTTTTATGAGTGCGCTTTTATATATGGCGACTGTCAATATTCTGCCAATATCGACTGGGCTACCCGCTAGCGACTGGATTACGCAAATGTGGCGTAGTCACCCTTTAACACTAATGAGCATGTTGCGCGAGGCGTTTTTGCTCTATTTACCACCATTAGTTGTCTTAATACCGCAGTCTTGGACGTTGTCTATTGAGCTGGTGCTATCATTATTTTTGCCGGTAGGTTTATTGCTTGCGCAGCGAGGTGTGTCATGGTTGCTGTTTTTTGGTGTGCTGGCGGTTACTGTGCTGGGTGTGTCGGTTTTTGTAGTGCATTTTTTGATCGGTCTTTTGCTTGCCAAATATCATAAAGTAGTTACTTCATACCTGATGCGTTACCGTTGGCAACGCTGGTTGATATTGGTAATTGGTCTGTTTTTTTATACTGCGGCAGACAGCCTTTATTCGGTGCTAAATGACACTGGATTATGGTTGGTTTCTGGGTTGGGGGCGGGCATGATTTTGCTGTTTGTATTGGGATCGTTGCAAACCCAAGCGTTATTGTCTCAGCCAAGCTTACGGTATATTGGCAAAGTGTCTTATAGTCTCTATTTGCTGCACATGGCGGTATTGATGTTCTTAACACCTTTTTTATTGCAAATACTGGCATTGGTTGTCAGTAATCACTTGGGTTTATGGTTGGGTGGTTGGCTTTTAACGATTATGGTGTCGCTATTGCTGTCGTTATTATCTTATCATTGGTTAGAATTGCCTTGTATGGCATTAGGTAAGCGTTTGAGTGGATTGCGTTAGTGAACGTGCGTAGTCGCTACTTTTTAGCAAGGACGTTATGCTATGTTGTTGGCAAAGGGAGATTAAAATGCAGACTGTCATAATTTCATTATATTGAAACAATATGATTACAAAGTTTTTTTGGCAGCTTTTTTTGTACTAAATAATTTGGAGAGTTGATAATGACATTATCTTTTAAAATAAAATCACTAATAGCTGCGATGGGTATTGCTTCTGCAATACTAGCCAGCAGCACAGTTTATGCAGTACAAAAGGTTGATGCAGGTATTCCTGAATACCAAAAAGCCAGTGGCATCTCTGGTAATTTATCCAGTGTGGGTTCTGATACGTTGGCAAATCAAATGACGCTTTGGGCTGAAGAATTTAACCGTATTTATCCTAATGTGAATATTCAGATTCAAGCAGCAGGTTCTTCTACAGCGCCTCCCGCATTAACAGAGGGAACATCAAATCTTGGGCCGATGAGCCGCGAAATGAAAGATGATGAACTAGAAGCTTTTGAAAAAAAATTCGGTTATAAGCCGACGGCAATCCCTGTTGCTGTTGATGCTTTGGCTGTTTTTGTCAATAAAGACAATCCAATAAAAGGGTTATCTGTTGATCAGGTAGATGCTATTTTTTCATCGACACGCAAATGCGGTTATTCAACAGACATTCTGAATTGGGGCGATGCGGGTGTTGATACTTGGAAAACAAAAAGTATTCAGTTATACGGGCGTAATTCTGTTTCGGGTACTTATGGGTACTTTAAAGAACACGGTTTATGTAAAGGAGACTTCAAAAACAATGTTAATGAACAACCTGGATCAGCTTCGGTGGTGCAATCAGTCACTACATCGCTAAATGGCGTGGGCTATGCCGGTTTAGGCTATGTGACATCAGGAATTAAACCGGTGCCTTTGGCCAAAAAAGGCAGTAAGGATTTTGTTGAGGCAACGCCTGAAAACGCATTGGCAGGCAAGTATCCTCTTGCCCGATATTTGTATGTTTATGTTAATAAAAAGCCTAATCAACCTTTGGCACCGTTGGAAAATGAGTTTATAAAAATGGTGTTATCTAAAGCTGGTCAGCAAGTTGTTATAAAAGATGGTTATATTCCTTTGCCTGCAAAAGTAGTTGAAAAAATTCTTAAGCTTATTAAGTAAATAACATTAAAAACAATTTTATTGCAAACGATTGTGCTCACATAAAAATGCTTACAGAGTAGCGAAGTCTTCAGTTGGTTAAAGAAAGCGGCTGAGATTTGTTTATACAGATCTCAGCCGCTTTTTTTCTGTCTTTTTGTTATAACATTGTCATATTTTGTTTCTATAATCCTTGCCCAATGTCTGAAATTAACAAATACACAAAATATCCTTAAGTTATGGAAAAATCGTCTAGTCAGTATTATCAACAATGGCGTTTAATCAAAAATGCTATTGCCCGCTATGGTGTTATAGCCGGTGGTATGGGAGTGATTGTTGCGGTAGTCATGATTTTCTTTTATCTGCTCTATGTTGTTTTTCCTTTATTTTTACCTGCAACTACCAGTGCCGTTCATGCTTATGATTTGCCGGAAAAAGCAGCAGGCAAAACTTTATTGCTAGAAATGGAAGAACAAAATGAGGTGGCTGCCAGATTTACTGATAATGGACAAGTCATATTTTTTGATACGGCTACAGGTAAAACTATTTTAAATTCAACTGTTGCAATACCTCAAGGTAGCCGGATTACCAGCTTTTCTCAAGGTAGTCCCATTAACGAAGGTGCAGTCATTTACGGACTTTCTGATGGTCGCGTAGTTATTGTCAAGCATCAATATAAAGTGACGTATCCCAATAATGTCCGTTTGATTACACCCTCACTTGAATATCCCTTGGGTAATCAGCCGCTAGTTTTAGATGAGTCAGGTGCCTCATTAGAGCTTATTTCTGCTCAAGTCGGTAACGATGCCACCACTATCGTTGCAAAAACAGCAACTAGCATACATCTGACCAGCTTTGAAAAAGAACAGTCGTTATTTGCTGATGAAGCGACATTAAATCGGATTGATGCGACTTTGAGTTTACCGGCTGACGGTGTTGCCAATCTTTTGGTAGATAAAGAAGGGCGTAACCTTTATGTCGTTGGTAATAGTGGAAGGTTAGCTTTTTATGATATCAGTGATAAAAGTAACCCGGCGCTTAAACAGGCACAAAATGTAGTTGAAAAGGGACAAAAAATTACCAGCATCGCTTTTTTAAATGGTGATTTGTCATTAATGATTGGTGATTCTAGCGGTTTAGTGTCTCAATGGACTATGGTTAGAGATAACTTAAATCGTCCGGCAATGCAAAAAATAAGAGCATTTAAGGTTTCTGATAAACCAATTATTGCTATAAAAGGTGAGCAACGGCGTAAAGGCTTTTTAATAATCGATACTGGCGGCAATATTGGTATTTATCATTCAACTGCCGAAAAAGAACTTATTAAAGAACATGTCACTGATACCTTGTCTTTCGTTGCCTTAGCTCCACGGGCAAACGCTTTATTGATGCAGTCTGGCGATGATAAAGTACATTTTTGGCAGGTAGCGAATGAGCATCCTGAGGTTTCGTTTAAGTCACTTTGGCAGGAAGTTTGGTACGAAAGCTATCCAAAACCCGACTATATCTGGCAATCCTCGGCATCAAATAATGATTTTGAGCCTAAATATAGTTTAATTCCATTGGTTTTTGGAACCTTAAAAGCGGCTTTTTACGCCATGCTGGTAGCCATGCCGTTAGCCTTAATGGCGGCCATTTATACTGCCTATTTTATGGCGCCAAGTATGCGTCAGGTTGTAAAGCCTGCCATTGAAATTATGGGGGCGTTGCCTACCGTTATTTTAGGTTTTCTGGCTGGGCTATGGCTTGCGCCTTTTATAGAAGAGCATCTAGCGGGATTGTTTTCATTTATCCTGTTGGTACCGATTGTCATTATGTTATTTGCATACGCTTGGCAGTTTTTGCCCAAAACAATTCTGGAAAAGATACCAGAAGGTTGGGATAGCGCAGTGCTGATACCTGTTATTATTCTGGGAGGCTGGTTTGCTTTAACAGTGAGCGTGCCTTTTGAAGCTTGGCTATTTCACGGCAATTTGCGTGATTGGTTTAAAACTGAGTTAGGTATTGATTATGATCAACGCAATGCACTTGTGGTTGGTATTGCCATGGGTTTTGCGGTCATTCCAACTATTTTTTCAATTGCAGAAGATGCTATTTTCAGCGTCCCTAAACATTTAACCGTAGGTTCTCTGGCATTAGGGGCTACGCCTTGGCAAACAATGTCTAAAATTGTGATATTAACCGCAAGCCCTGGGATTTTTTCTGCCGTCATGATTGGCTTCGGGCGTGCCGTAGGAGAAACAATGATTGTGCTAATGGCAACCGGTAATACACCCGTAATGGATTTAAGTTTATTCCAGGGTATGCGTACATTAGCCGCTAATATCGCGGTTGAAATGCCTGAATCCGAGGTTGACAGTACGCATTACAGAATCTTGTTTTTAGCGGCTTTGGTATTGTTTGCATTTACTTTTGTCTTTAATACGCTCGCCGAAGTTATTCGTCAGCGGCTACGTGAAAAATACAGTTCATTATGATTAAGCTCAATATGATTAAAACATGGTTCAAAAGCGGGACGCCTTGGGTATGGCTTAATGCGGCAGGGGTTAGTCTTTGTCTGATTATGGTTATTGCAGTGCTTGGTCTGGTTGTTGTGCGTGGAGTCGGCCATTTTTGGCCATCCAAAGTAATGCAATTGAGTTATCAAGAAGATAGCGGTGGGCTTAAGACAATTTTTGGAGAGCAAGTTGATCGCAGTGTAACCCCTGCACTAATGGCTAAAGCATCTGGCCATAAAATGGCGGAGGGTGAAGATACATTAGTTCAGTATTTAATCAAGACGGGTAATCGTGATGTTACTGGCACAGATTTTCGCTGGGTGGTGGAGCGCAACATTCAAAAACGTGATTATCCTATTGATATGATGGTTGTTGAGCGTCGTGAATGGGGTAACTTTTATGGTCAATTGGTCGCTGTAAAAGAAAATGGAAAAATTATTGCATCAGGAAATGCGGCTTGGCCTGCGGCATTGGAAAGGCTGGCTATCGCCTTGGCCATTTTTGATGAAATAGTGCATCTTGAGAAGAAGGAGATTGGAGCAGTTAATTATGGATTGGAGCGCTTAAGGCTAAAACAAAAAAGTTTACAGCTGAAAAATCGCTGGGATGCAGAAGCTGAAAAGGAGGTGGCTTCAGAAAAAGCCAGCTATGAAGCACAGTATAGTCAATACCAAAAACAGTTAGGTTTGTTATATCAAAAAGCCAGGCGAGACAGTTTGGTTGCCAAAATAGATGATGGTAGCGAGCAGGAAATTGCTTTATCTAAAATAGTTAAAATCTATCAACCTAATACCATGACTTTGTTCGACAGAATAGGTTATTTCTGTAGTAAGGTGACAGAGTTCTTAACGGATGATCCGCGTGAGTCAAATACCGAGGGTGGAATTTTTCCGGCTATCTTCGGCACTATCATGATGGTTATCATGATGTCGATTATTGTTACGCCGTTTGGTGTGATTGCAGCAGTTTATTTGCGCGAGTATGCAAAGCAAGGTTTTATTACAAGGTTGATCAGGATTGCTGTTAACAATTTGGCGGGTGTTCCTTCTATTGTTTATGGGGTGTTCGGGTTAGGTTTTTTTGTTTATATACTGGGTGGCAACATTGACCAGTTATTTTTCCCCGAAGCATCGCCTGCTCCTGTATATGGTACCCCTGGTTTATTGTGGGCTTCAATTACGTTGGCTCTACTTACTTTGCCAGTTGTTATTGTGTCAACAGAAGAAGGGCTTTCGCGCATACCTAAATCCATACGTGAAGGTAGTTTGGCATTAGGCGCTACCAAGTTTGAAACGCTATGGCTCACGGTACTACCAATGGCTAGTCCTGCCATGATGACGGGATTGATTCTTGCCGTTGCACGTGCGGCAGGTGAGGTTGCTCCATTAATGCTAGTTGGTGTGGTTAAATTGGCACCTACTTTGCCATTGGATGGAAATGCCCCATTTTTGCATTTGGACAGAAAGTTTATGCACCTTGGGTTTCATATTTATGATGTAGGATTTCAAAGTCCTAATGTCGAGGCTGCAAGGCCTCTGGTTTATGCGACATCGTTACTATTGGTTGTGGTGATTTTGGGGCTTAATTTGTCAGCTATTATCATCAGAAATCGTTTGCGAGAAAAATATCGGGCATTGGAAGGTTAAATAAATGACAGCACAAGAAGTACGTACACACGCAATTGATATGAACTCTTTCATAAATAATCGCTTAAATAGCGAGGAGTTGGATGAAATTTGTATCAAAGTGGAAAACCTGAATCTTTTCTATGCAGATAAACAGGCTTTGCACAACATTAATATGGATATTCCCAAGAAAAAAGTGACCGCCTATATTGGCCCTAGTGGATGTGGTAAATCAACTTTATTGCGTTGTATTAACCGTATGAACGATCTGGTTGATAATGTCACTATTGAGGGCAAAATTTTATTGGATAATGAAAACATCTTCGACAAATCGGTTAACGTTGCCGCTTTGCGCAGACGTGTTGGCATGGTATTCCAAAAGCCGAATCCTTTCCCCAAATCTATATTCGAAAATGTGGCTTATGGTCTTCGGATACAGGGTATCAATGACAAGCGCATATTGGCAGAAACTGTTGAAAACGCTTTGCGTGGTGCGGCACTTTGGGATGAAATGAAAGATCGTTTAAATGACAATGCATTAGGGATATCTGGTGGTCAGCAGCAAAGGCTAGTGATAGCTAGAGCTATTGCGATAGAGCCAGAGGTATTGTTGCTGGATGAGCCTGCATCGGCATTAGATCCTATTTCTACATTAAAAATTGAAGAGTTGATTAACGAGCTTAAAGAGAAATATACAATTGTTATCGTGACGCATAATATGCAACAGGCTGCACGCGTTTCTGACTATACGGCGTTTATGTATTTGGGGGATTTGATTGAAATGGGCACTACCAGTGAGTTATTCACTAATCCCAGAAAAAAACAAACAGAAGATTATATTACCGGACGGTATGGATAATTAGGAGCAGATAATGGATAACAGCAAAATAGGTCATCATATATCAGTTCAGTTTGATAAAGATCTGGAAGATATACGCAATAAAGTTTTAACTATGGGCGGCTTGGTTGAGCGGCAAATAGAGTTGGCAGTAGAGGCTTTCACTACGGGTGACATGGAAATGGCCGAACTGGTTATTAAGCAAGATAATCAGGTTGATGCTATGGAAATGGCTATCGATATGGAATGTACGCAGATTATGGCGCTAAGGCAACCTACTGCATTTGATTTAAGGCTATTGATTTCGGTTATAAAAATCATTCATGAGATTGAGAGAATCGGTGATAAGGCTGAGCGCATTGCTGAGATGGCAATAAGGCTTGCTGGAAATGAAAGTGGATTTCCTTATTATGAATTGGAACACATGGCAGAATTGGTTAAGGGGATGTTGCATGATGCATTGGACTCTTTTGCGAGGATAGCTATAGAGAATGTGGCTACAATTACCGAGAAGGATAATAATGTCGATCGTGAATATGACAATATTCTTAGGCAATTAATTACTCGGATGATGGAAGATCCAAGAAATATCACTAGGACTTTAGATGTGTTGTGGACGGTTCGCGCACTGGAAAGAATCGGTGATCATGCTTGCTATATTTGCGAGCACTTGGTTTATATGGTTAAAGGTGAAGATGTTCGCCATTTGACTCAGCATGAGTTGGAAGAAAAAGTAAAAATGTAATTTTCTTGCTGTGATTAAAGGCGAGCTATCCCAGGATACTCGCCTTTTTTTGTGCATTATGAAAATATATTTATTTTTCGAGACCGATAAAATCCCAAATGCGATGGGAAAGAGTAGAGTTTTTTTGCTCAGGTATTGGAGGGCCATCAGGGTAGTTTTGCACATAAACCTGTTTGGCATCATTCGCAAGGTCTTTCATTCCAAGTTCGGAATAAGCTTCCTGCATGACTTGTAATGCAAAAGGGACTGCCGGGGTTCGTTGATATTTGTCGATAACGCCTGAAGCCCTGTTAGCGGCAGCGATATAAGCCTTGCGTTTTAAATAATAGCGTGCAACGTGAACTTCGTGCATGGCTAGATTGTTCCTAAGCGCAATCATGCGTAATCTTGCATCCGCTATATATTTACTGCTTGGAAATCGTCGTATTAGTTCATCAAAATTATTGTAAGCATCATTTGCACTACCCGGATCGCGTTGAGAGGTGTCAGTAGGCAAAAAACGATCAATAAATCCTATGTCACGGTTATAATTTACTAGGCCTTTTAAGTAGTAAGCGTAGTCAACGCTAGGGCTTCGAGGATTGATTTTTATAAAGCGATCGGCTGCAGCGATTGCAGACTCGGGATCGCCATTTTTGTAATACGCATAAGCAATATCAAGCTGTGTTTGTGCTGATGATTCGCCAAAAGGGTAACGCGATTCCAGTGCTTCGTAAAGTTTGATTGCCCTATCATAATTGCCTGAATCTACAGATTTTTTAGCCTCTGTGCGGAATTTTTCGGAATTCCAGCCACCAAACTCTTCTTCACCACTATCAGATGATTCTGAATCCTTTGAAAACAATCCGCCCAGCGTTTCGCAGCTCTGAAGAGACAGTCCTAAAAAGCAGATAATAAAAACTTTAATTAAAATTAATCGCATAGTGCTAACGACACGTTGTAACATTAGAGGTTTTCTCGCAGGATTAACTGGATAGACAAGGTAGCTATTCAATTTGCGAGTATAACTTAACTATTGGTTATTCAGAAAATTTGTTATGACAATCACACAGAAGAAAGTGCCCTTTGAAATGGCCGGAATGCGTTTAGATCAAGTGCTAGCGGAATTATTTTCAGATTATTCGCGCAGCAAACTACAACTATGGGTCAAGTCTGGACGAGTGCAGGTTAATGGCTTGTCATTGAAACCAAAAGATAAGTTGGACGGCGGCGAAATAATAGTCCTAGATGCGGAGGCGGAAGTCGTTATTACATCAGAACCAGAAAAAATTCCATTGGATATAGTCTTTGAAGATGAAAGCTTGCTTATTGTTAATAAACCCGCAGGCTTGGTTGTGCATCCTGCAGTAGGTAACTGGAGCGGCACGTTACTGAATGCTTTGCTAAACCATGATGCAAATCTTGAATCATTACCCAGAGCTGGAATTGTTCATAGAATCGATAAGGATACCAGTGGCTTACTGATGATTGCAAAAACTTTACAAGCCCATAACCGTCTTACTCAGCAGCTTCAGGAACGTACCATTCATCGTGAATATCTTGCCATTACTCGAGGTCGTATGACTTCAGGTGGTACTGTTGATGAACCTGTTGGCAGGCATCCAACAGATCGTAAACGTTATGTTGTTAGGGAATCAGGTAAATTTGCTGTGACGCATTACCGGGTCGTACAGCGTTTTACTCGCCACACGCTGGTTCAAGTTAAACTGGAAACAGGGCGAACGCACCAAATCAGAGTTCATCTGGCGCATATTCGCTATCCGTTGTTGGGTGATCAAGTTTATGGTGGGCGCTTTCAAATGCCGCCATCGTGTGGTGAGCGATTGGAAAAAGAATTGCGCAGTTTTAAACGCCAAGCGCTTCATGCCGCGAAGCTGGGTCTACTACATCCTGTTAGCGATGAGTATTATGAGTGGGAACAACCTATGCCTGAAGATATGCTGCGCCTACTAGAAGCACTGACAGACAATGAGCAATAAACACTGGATAACACCCGATTGGCCAGCGCCCGCAAATGTTTATGCCGCCACAACATTGCGTACTGGCGGAGTAAGCGTGGGTGCATTTAATTGTCTTAATATCGCTCTTCATGTCGGTGATGATGCTGGATTTGTAAGGCAAAATAGGTTGATTATTAAGGAAATGCTCAATTTGCCTGAAGAGCCTAAATGGCTGGAACAAATCCACAGTAATCAGGTTATTGATGCGGCGTGTGGTGACTTAATTAAGCAAGCTGATGCTAGTTATACAAATAAATCGGGGATTGTTTGCGCGGTAATGACAGCAGATTGTTTGCCGTTATTGGTTTGCGCGTCTGACGGTAGTCAGGTTGCAGCAATTCATGCGGGATGGAAAGGCTTGTTGGCGGGTGTCATTAGCAATACTTTAACGGCGATGGTGGCATCATGTGATGCGCTAGTCTGGCTGGGGCCAGCGATTGGTTCTGAGTATTTTGAAGTTGGTGATGATGTCCGAAATGCTTTTTTACATAAATCAATAGCATTTTCAAAAGCCTTTAAAGCAAAAAGTTGTGGCAAATGGCTGGCAGATATTTACCTGCTTGCACGCATTGATTTGGCTGCAATGGGCATAACTAAGGTATATGGTGGTACATTTTGCACATTTACTGAAGACAATCGCTTTTATTCTTATCGACGAGATAAAGAGACAGGGCGCATGGTTACATTAATCTGGAGAGACTAACTGAGTGAATTTATTGACATTGATTATCATCTTTAGCACAGTTGGAGGTGTATTAAGCGTTGCCGCAGCGGCGATATTTTTATTATTGCCCGACAAACAAAGAAATGCGGTATTACCACATGGTATTAGTTTTGCTATTGGCGCATTGCTTGCGGTTGCCTTTTGGGGATTAATTCCGCAAGCTTTTGAAGATGTTAAGCCAGAACAGTTTCAATCGCTATCAGGAACTATTTTAGTAGGAATTCTGTTGTTTTTTATGCTGGAAAAGTTGTTAATCTGGAGACATTGCCATTTTGGTAGCTGTGAAGCCCATAGCGATGAGCCAAATCACGATTATGGGCATAGTCATGTGCATGGTGCAAAATCAGCGGGGACATTAATTATTTTAGGGGATGGCATTCATAATTTTGTTGACGGTATTTTGATTGCTGCTGCTTTTCTAACGGATGTTCAATTAGGTATAGTGACCAGTTTGGCAGTGGCAGCGCATGAAATTCCACAAGAAGTAGGCGATTTTGCGATTTTATTAGCGAGTGGTTACTCTAAAAGTAAGGCACTTTTTTACAATATTCTTGCCAGTTTAACGACCGTTTTTGGCGGGGTGCTGGCTTATTTTAGCCTTGAAGATTTACATGCTTATTTGCCGTATTTTTTGGCATTAGCGGCTTCTAGTTTTATCTATATAGCCGTTGCTGATTTGATACCGTCCTTACATAAAAAAACAGATATGAAGACTTCTTTGCAACAAATTGTGCTTATTTTTGCAGGGGTGTTGTTGATTTGTACGTTACATGGCATTGTTCACAAGATTGAAATATAACCGTTAATTAAAGAGCGGTGTGTTAGACATAATGTCACTTAGACACCGCTCTTTTTTGCACATCTAATCGATAACAACAGATTATCTTGGTTACATTCAGGTGATGACGTCAGGCTCTGTTCTTCCTGTTCGTTGTTTGATCTCACAAAATTGCTCGGCGAGAGCAATTAAATCTGTCAGAGCAGCTTGAGCATCCTGATCATGTTTGGCGAGATCGGCTTCAAACCGTTCTAGGTAGATTCTTAGTGTGGCACCTACGGTTCCGGTACCAGATAAACGAAATACAATACGTGAACCGTTTTCAAAACCGATGCGTATGCCTTGATTTTTACTGATGCTGCCGTCAACAGGATCTTCATAGCTGAATTCATCAGCATATTTGACGGTATATTCACCGAAAATTTTACCTTTTAATTCAGGTAAAATTTTGCGCAGATGTTCGATAATTCCATTGGCAGTTAATGTTTCTACTGCTTCATAATCGTGGCGGCAATAGATATCCCTACC
Organism: Methylococcaceae bacterium; assembly: GCA_947504985.1. Lineage (GTDB taxonomy): Bacteria > Pseudomonadota > Gammaproteobacteria > Methylococcales > Methylomonadaceae > Methylovulum. Next base: position 19,586 of record CANNKH010000002.1, read on the forward strand.
AAATTTTTGCCAGTGTTCGTGGACAATATCTGCAACTGACTGGCGCTTTCTTGCAATTAAATTCAACCAGAACAATACGGCCCATAAGCCGTCTTTTTCACGAACATGGTCTGATCCGGTGCCAAAACTTTCTTCACCGCATAGGGTGATTTTGCCTGCATCCAGTAAATTACCGAAAAACTTCCAGCCCGTCGGTGTCTCAAAACAGGGTATGTTGTAATTTGCTGCGACACGGTCAACGGCTTGGCTGGTTGGCATGGAGCGTGCCACGCCGCTTAAGCCTTGGCGGTATGCAGGAATTAAATGCGCGTTGGCTGCCATAATAGCCAAGCTATCGCTAGGCGTGACAAAAATGTTGTTGCCGGTAATCATGTTACGGTCGCCATCTCCATCAGATGCTGCTCCGAATGTAGGGGCATTGTTGCTGAACATTGTTTCGGCAAGCTCATGAGCATGGGCTAAATTGGGATCTGGATGATGACCACCAAAGTCCTCTAATGGTGTGGCATTAATGACAGATTCGGGGGATGCGCCTAGCAGGTCTACTAATATTCTTTTAGCATAAGGGCCGGTAATAGCGTTCATTGCATCGAAAAGTAAGGTGATATATCCGGTGCTGATGCTTTGCTTGAGTAATGAAAAATCGAAAATTGACTGCATTAACTCAGCATAATCAGTTACTGGGTCAATAATCGTAATTTTAAGCTTGTCCCTGTGTTGTGTGCCTACGTTATCCAGGTCTATATCATCGAATTTAACTGTTTTATAACTGTTGATAGACTGACTATGTTGATAAAACGCATGAGTCTCTTTTTCGGGGGCGGGGCCGCCATTGCCAATATTGTATTTAATGCCGAAATCTTCTTCGGGGCCGCCCGGATTATGGCTGGCAGATAGAATAAGTCCACCGAACGCATTATATTTTCTGATGATATGCGAGGCTGCTGGCGTAGATAATAAGCCACTTTGACCTATAATAAGTTCGCCGAACCCATTGGCGGCAGCTATTTTTATGATGATTTGTATTGCAGCTCGGTTAAAATAGCGACCATCGCCGCCTAAGACCAGTGCTTTGCCGGTGAAATCTTCTAATGAATCGAAGATTGATTGAACAAAATTTTCCAGATAACCGGATTGCTGAAATATTTTAACTTTTTTTCTGAGTCCAGATGTTCCTGGATTCTGATCATTGTAGGGGTGAGTTGTGATAGTTTCTATTTGCATAATTGATCCTTCGCAGTTGTGGCTTGGTGCGCTAATTAAAGTACACCAAAATCTTTTCGAGTGAAACTTTTATAATTTTAAGAGCATATGCTAAGAACGTATTTATTACCGTTTTGTTTACTGTTGTACTGTAGTTTTTCTTCTGCAGGGGTTTCTGCAAATAGCGATGTTTGGCTTTTAGTGGATACCAAAGCACGTAAAATAGAAGTTAAAAAAGGCGAGTTAACACTCGAAACATTGAATAGTATTGCTATTGGTCGAGGTGGAGCCGGTTTTAAAAGTCATCGTGGCGATAATATAACCCCGCATGGGGATTATAGGATAGGCTGGATAGGCGAGAAAAGTTCTTTTCGACGTTTTTTTGGGCTAACGTATCCATCAATAGATGATGCCCAAAAGGCTTTAGGGCAAGGCATAATTAATCATCCTACTTACGATCGTATTGTAGCTGCGCATATGAGTAACCAAATACCGCCGCAAAATACGCCGTTAGGAGGACAAATTGGGATACATGGATTGGGTCGTGCCGATGAAAGGATTCATAAATCATTCGATTGGACGCACGGTTGTATTGCATTAACCAATGGTCAAATAGATCATTTGAGTCAATTAGTAGATACTGGAACGGTAGTGAAAATAAAATAAAGCTGGAAAATGTAAAAAACGATGATAAAATTACTCGCAGGTGTACGATTTTTTGTAGTAATAACTTTATAGGAAAATGACATGAAAAAAGTAGTGAAATTATCAATGATTGCCCTGGCTGTTAGCTTAGTTGCTGGTTGTGCAAGCACTTCAGATATCGAAAACTTACAATCACAAATTGATGGTTTGAAAACATCTGTAGCTCAAGCATCTTCAGATGCTGCTAGCGCACAAAGTGCTGCAAATGATGCTGCTTCAAGAGCTGCTGCTGCAGAATCTGCTGCTAACCGTGCTGCTCAATATGCTCAAGATACCAACAGCAAATTGGACAACATGTTCAAAAAATCAATGATGAAATAAATCATCACTGCTTTTTGAGATATAAAAAGCCCGATGGGACAAGCCCATCGGGCTTTTTTTATGCTTCGAGTTCCCCGCCGAACAATTCGAGTAATCGAGGTAAAAAGTTTGCCAGCTCTGCAGACATGATCGAAAAATCGGCATCAAATTTTTCAGATTCATTGTCAGCTTCAATATCCGCAGCTTGGTCTTGACAAAATTCAAGAAAACGCAAGCGTTTGATAGCAAGATGTTCATCAATAATAAATGAAATCCGGTTTGTCCAGTTGATAGCCAGTTTAATAACTTGTTTACCGCTATCTAGGTGGTTTTTTATTTCAGGCAGCGTCAAGTCATGGCGTTTGCATCGAACAATACCACCGGCTTCTTCAGGTGAGCGTAATTCACATTCATCTTCAATGGTAACGTCGTCCGGCACTTGGTTATTGACTAGCCATTGAGTCATCGTTGAAACAGGTTTTTCGACGGTGTTAATCGGTACGGTGGGCAAAGAGCCAAGACATTTGCGTAAAAGACTCAGTAAATCCTCAGCATTTTTTGCAGAGGCCGTATCGACTATTAACCAACCGCCTTTAGGGTCTATATAAGCATAGATTTTTCTTGAGAAGGTAAATGCTTTAGGTAATAAGTCAAAAATTGTTTCATCCTTAATAGCGGTGCGCTCTTTTTTAGATAGTTTACGACCTTGTTTTTCTTCTGTTTCAAAGATTTTTTCTTGAACTATTTCATTAACAACCGAGGCAGGTAAAACGCGTTCTTCTTTTTTTCCACACAGCATCATAAAGCCGTTACAGTTGTGTACTAATTGCTGTGTTGATTTTCCGATGGGTGACGTCCAGCCAAAGCAAAACTCTTCATGAGAACCGCAAGGACGAAACGACATCGCTTCAAGTTTTTGTTCGAGTTCTTCTGATGTTAAGGTGAAAGCGTCGGTAAGACGAAAAATGCTCAGATTTTTAAACCACATGGTAAATGAATATCCTGTAAAAATAATGGTCGCGTATTATCGCAAATTTAATGGTAGATAAATGAAATATTGTTATGGCGAATCATCTATCAGATAGCTACGGATTTGCGCCGATTGCTTCATCACAGGCAAAGGTATTGATATTAGGTACAATGCCCAGCACAGCTTCATTATTAAAGCAGCAGTATTATAGTCATCCTAGAAATACCTTTTGGCCAATCATGTCTGCTTTGTTTGATATGAGTATCGATCTTGATTATTTGCAACGTAAAGAAATTTTAATCAACAACGATGTTGCGATTTGGGACGTTTTACAACATTGTCGGCGTATTGGAAGTTTAGATGCAAACATAGATATGACATCAATAACGATCAATGATTTTGATAGTTTTTTTGATTATCACCCTTTGATTACGTCCCTTTTTTTTAATGGTTCGACGGCTGAAAAAATGTATAAACGCTATGTACAGCCAATGTTAAGCCATCGATTCCTTCCACTTGAATACCAGCGTCTTCCCTCCACTAGCCCAGCGTATGCTTCATTAGGATTGGTGCAGAAGATAGAAGCATGGCGGGTGGTTAAAGACTCTATGATAAAGTAACTCCTTTTTACGGTAGGACCTTGGCAAGATTTTGCCGATTATTTTAAGTGCAATGGTTTGATATGATTGAAGAATATGAATACGGTGAAGAGGATGATGTCGAATATTATGCTGTCCGTCCCAATAAAACCCAGATAAAGAGAGATATAGCGGTTCTTTTTGCCTTGGGAGAAAAAATGTCAGAATTGACGTTAACACAATTAGCTACGCTTGATTTACCTGAAAATATACACAAAGCAGTTATCGAAGTTTTGGGTATGCCGCATAAAAGTGCCCGGAAACGGTTATTAAAATTTATCGCAGGTCAGCTTCATAAAATAGATGCCGAGCCGATTATAGAAAAATTGGCACGCTTAGAAAATAAAAGCGCCCATGCCGTCAGAGAGCATCATATTGTCGAACGTTGGCGTGATCGATTAATAATCGATAGCAATGATGCGTTAACCGCCTTACTGGATGAGTATCCTGACGCGGATCGTCAGCATTTAAGACAATTAGTTCGCAATGCACAAAAAGAGGCAGCATCTGCCAAACCACCAAAATCGTCACGCTTACTTTATCGTTACTTAAAAGTGTTGTTTAAATTTGAAGAAGAATTAGAGGAAGATATTGATGGCCTGGATAGTGAACATTAATAGCCTAGATTATTAGGCTTGTTTTAACTTTATTAATCAATTAGTTATAAAAAATAAACTTAATAATGCCTATTTATAACCTATTGATTTTTATATATTTATGGAGTAAAAATTTAAATTTCACTCCGAAATCACCAAAAGGTTTAAACATATAACCGTTTGAAAAATATCAACATTCAGTTAAAACAAGTCTATTATCCGATATGTATTATCAAGGTGTAAAAAAAACGATTGTTACTCGTCCAATCGGAAAAAAAAGGCCTCAGTTTGGTGATATTCATCCATTATTGGAACGTATTTTTTTAGCGAGAGGTTTATTGTCAGCCGCAGAGCTCGATAGAACCCTAGCAAAACTGCCGTCCCCTTGGCTATTATCGGGTATGGAAGACATGGTTACGGAGTTGACTATAGCGCTGAATAAACAGCTACGTATTTCGATTGTCGCTGATTTTGATGCTGATGGCGCAACGAGCTGTGCTGTTGCCATCAAGGGATTGCAATTAATGGGGGCACGTTATCTTAATTTTGTGGTGCCAAATCGCTTTGAATACGGTTATGGGCTAACGCCAGAAATTGTTGAGCTAGTTAAGTTGCAGCATCCGGACATTATTATTACGGTCGATAATGGCATATCCAGTGTGGATGGTGTGAAGGCAGCAAAGGCGGCAGGTATAAAAGTGTTGGTTACGGATCATCATTTGCCTGGTTTAGAACTTCCGCCGGCTGATGCCATTGTTAATCCTAATTTGGTTGGTGATTCCTTTCCAGGTAAATCGCTGGCGGGTGTTGGGGTTATGTTTTATGTCCTAATGGCACTGAGAAGTCGGTTGCGGGAACATAGCTGGTTTACACAACGACAGATTCAAGAGCCAAATCTTGCTCAGTTACTAGATTATGTGGCATTAGGTACCGTAGCCGATGTTGTCACCTTCGATCAAATCAATCGAATTTTGGTGTATCAGGGGCTGCTTCGGATACGTACAGGTCGTAGCCATCAAGGGGTGATGGCACTCATAGAAATAGCGGGGAAAAACCCGCAGATGATTAATTCTGGAGATCTAGGTTTTTCGGTGGGTCCCAGATTGAATGCGGCGGGGCGTATGGATGATATGTCTTTAGGGATTCAATGTCTGTTGACAGATGATGCGACATTGGCAAAAAATATTGCCATCCAGCTGGATGAGCTGAATAGTGATCGACGTGAAATAGAAGGACAAATGAAGCTGGAAGCTTTGGCGCTATTGGCAGAAATGAAAGTCCTTGACGAGCATCATTTGCCCTCTGGTGTTTGTCTTTATGATGCTAACTGGCATCAGGGTGTGATTGGTATTTTGGCATCACGAATAAAAGACAGATTGCATCGCCCGATTATTGCGTTTGCTCCGGCCGGTAAAGATTTGATAAAAGGTTCCGCGCGATCAATTCCAGGGGTGCATATTCGTGATGTTTTGAGTGATATTGCGACTGCACATCCTAAAATGCTTAGTAAATTTGGTGGTCATGCGATGGCGGCGGGTTTGAGTTTAACCATGCACGATTATCCGGCTTTTGCGCTGGTGTTTGATGAAATGGTCAGTAAACGTTTGATCGAAGTTGATCTGGAGCAAAAAATATGGTCTGACGGTGAGTTGACAGCGCAGCAAATGACGATTGAAATCGCTGATATATTGCAGCAGTCAGCAACTTGGGGGCAGGCTTTTCCAGAACCTGTGTTTCATGGGGTATTTGATGTGGTGCAGGCGCGTATTGTTGGGCAGCGCCATCTTAAATTAGTGTTACGCAGGCCAGACGGTGATTTGTTGATCGATGCGATTGCTTTTTTTGTCGATCATGTCGAACAATGGTTGGGGGTTAGACAAATTGTTGCGGCTTACAAGCTGGATATCAATGAATTTAGAGGAAATCGCAGTGTGCAACTAATTTTGCAGTATTTGGAAAAAATAATATAAAAAAGGGCGGATAAAATCCGCCCTTTCGCTCAAAGGAGTTTGTCGTTATTTTTTAACTTCTGCTGGTTTTGCGTTTTCAGTTACTTCAGATTTACTTTCAGCAGTTGGCTCAGGTGCAACTTGAGCTTTGTTTTCAGCGGCAGGCGCTGCTTCAGTCTTGGTTTCTTCTGTTGGCGCTTTTTCTTCAACTGCTTTTCCGTTGGCCTCTTTTACTTCTTCAACAACAACTTCTTCAGTCACAGGTTGCGCTGCTTCTGCAGGTTTGGCATTTTCAGCATCTACTTTAGGTTTTTCATCGGTTAGCGGTACCAATATTTCAACTTTGGCTTGTTTGCGCAAGTTTTCAAGCATGGTTTGCAATTTTTTACGTTGTAAGAAAGGTGTTAATTGCTCTTTTACGGCTTCCAGTGGAGGTGGCGTTTGTGCGCGTGAGTCTTCTCTTAAAATAACGTGCCAGCCAAATTGGGTTTGTACTGGTGCTGTGGTGTATTTGCCTTTTTCCAGTGCAGTTACCGCTTTGGAGAAAGGTTCAACCATTTGGCTGGCAACAAACCAGCCTAAGTCGCCGCCGCTTTGTGATTCTTTGGCATCCAAAGAGCTTTTATTTGCCAACTTGGCGAAATCTGCGCCTTTATCCAGTTCGGCGATGATTTTTTTAGCTTCTGCTTCGGTTTTTACCAAAATGTGGCGAGCTTTGTATTCTGTCGTGTTGGTTCCACCAACTTTGCTGTCATATTCAGCCTTAATTTCAGCATCGGTAACAGGATTGGTTTTCATGAAGTTTTGTACATCAGCTTGCGTCAATATTGATTTTTTAGCATCTTCAAAATTTGCTAAAACTTCAGGAGACTTATCAAGTTGTTTTTGTTGTGCATCTTGTACCAATAACTCACGTTGAATCAATTCTTCTATCAATTTTTCTTTAGGCACAGCTTGACCTTGGCTGCGCATGGCAATTTCTTTTTCCAGATTAGCTAATGTTTCTTTGGAAATATATTTACCATTAACGACAGCAATAGCATCTGCTTTGTTGACAACAGGCGCTGTTACAGCAGCGTTTTCTGCTGTTTTTTGGTCGCAGCCTGTTACGATTAACGCTGTACCTACAACAAGCAGGGGAATAAATGCTTTTTTCATGGTGTTCATTATCTAAGGTTTCCTTTAGTTTTTTTCAGAGGGTGAGAGGGCATTAATGCCTAAGGCATGAATCTGTTGTTTCATCAGGTCACCTAATGCTTTATAGATTAGTTGATGGCGCTGAACGGAAGATTGACCTTCGAAGGTATCGGCGACGATAGTGACATGATAATGACCACCGCCACTACGGGCACCTGCATGACCCGCATGGGCAGCGCTGCTGTCAATAATTTCCAGCAGTTCAGGTTTAAAGGCGTTGTTTAAAGCAGTTCTAATTAATTCGGTGGTCATTGTGGGAATGCTTTTTTAAAGGGTTTAACGGTGACGTTGGCATAAACACCAGCGTCAATATAAGGATCGGTATTAGCCCATTGTTCTGCCGCCAGTAGATTGTCAAATTCAGCAACAATCAAACTGCCTGTAAAGCCGGCTTCGCCAGGATTTTCGGCATCAACTGCCGGATGAGGACCCGCTAATATGAGCTTTCCGATATTTTGAAGTTCCTGTAGTCGAGCAATGTGGGCAGGTCTTGCGGACATTCTTTTATCCAGACTGCTTGTTACATCTTCGCTGATGATGGCGTATAACAACTTTATTCCTCCGTATTGGGGATATATTTATATAAAAAAATCATTTGCAAGACAATAAAAATAACCATCAGGCCGGGTACACCAAAGGTTTTAAAAGTAACCCAGTCATCCGTCGTAAAATTGTACATGACATAAATATTGATAAAACCTACGCTGAGGAAGAAGCCACCCCAGAGCATGTTTAAACGTTTCCAAATGATTGATGGCAAAGTAATGCTGGCAGACATCATGCGTTCAACAAACGGTTTTTTACCTATAAATTGACTGCCTAAAAACGCTGCGCCAAACAACCATTCAATGATGGATAGTTTCCATTTAATAAACTGCTCATCTTGTAAATACAGGGTTGCGCCACCCATGATGATGATTAAAACCAAAGTAATCCATTGCATGGCTTCCACTTTGCGATATTTAAACCAGCTAAAGGAAACCTGGATCATCGTGGCAACCATCACAACAGCTGTTGCTACATAAATATCATAAAATTTGTAGGCAATAAAAAATAGGACGATGGGGAATAATTCGAAAAGTTGTTTCATGTTGTCAGTATGGAGAGGGTTAAGCGTAAGTATCTACGCCTATGATTGAGTTAGCACTCTGATTTTGTAGGGTTTTATTGATTTCGAGTTGGTAAGCATTAATTGCGTTTAAAGTCCGTTTATCAATGGGGGTATATACTTGGTTTTGCTTTGCAGAATCAGGGGTTGATTGGGCTGTTGCTGATACCTTAGCTATTTTATCGGCAGGATTAGCACGCCATGGTGAGAGCGTTTCTGGGCTAGCAGGTAAATCAATCTTGGTGTTATTTTCTGCATTTTTGTTGTTAGTTGTTTGCTGCGGGTTTGGGCGGGCAGGCGAAAAAGTCAACGATGAACTATGAATTTTCATATATCTACCAATCGGGGCGCAAACTCAAAATGTTTTTGTATTGTAGAGTTATTGCCCATAAAAGTACATGGGGTGATAAACGCTTCTGCTAGAATGAACGTTATTTAGCCGGAGAAATATATGAATAAACAGGTTCAACTTGAAATAGAAGCCGCAGTGTTCAGGCGCTTGATCAGTCATTTACAGCAACATACTGAGGCTCAGAATATCGATTTAATGATATTGGCAGATTTTTGCCGGAATTGTTTGGCGAAATGGTATGTTGCGGCTGCAACCGAGCAGGGTATCGGAATGGATTATGAAGTAGCGAGAGAGCTTGTTTATGGTATGCCGTATAGTGAGTGGAAGGATAATTTTCAAACTGAAGCGACTGCAGAGCAGTTAGCTATTTATGCAAAAAAACAAGATATAAAGCAGGGCAGTTGATTAGTTTATTGTGATGTTATTACCTAAATCAGTCAAACAGAACAGAGCGGTGTGTATCCTAAATCGTACGATATGAAGCGCGTTGAGATTGAGGTGATAAGTTACGGCTACACGCCCCACATCCGCGGAATTGGCTAGGAAAAACAACAGGATGTCCAGCATAAGCATCCTGCTAGACGCTAGGTAGTCGAGTGTACCTTCGCTTGGTTGAAAGGATTTTGGGCGTCAGAACCCGTTACACGTGTAAGGGAGCCCACTATTTAGCGCTGCTCCATCTAGTTTGCGTTCTTATGCTCATTCGGCGGCTAGAGGCACTTACCTTGCATGTTGTGTGCCGGAATATCCTCTAAGTGGAGGTGGCTTAAATATCGCTCAAAACAATTAGCTTGCAACAAAACTCAGCGGTTCGCCTTGCAAGTATGACGCATTAGGATCGATAACGAATCTTGTGTTCATTGCTGTACGTCCAATTAGTAATCGAAACAACATACTGTCTCGATTTGTCAAAGTCATTTCAGCTCTGATTGCAGTAGAGCCTAAAATAAGTTGCGTTTCAATTACATAACGGCGTTGTTTATGTCCGCCGGAATCTGAGACGATGCGGCGATCTTTAATCGGCGCATGGCATTCTATGACGACGTCACATTCTTTTTGAATAGGATGAATAGCGAACATAACCCAGCGTTGACCATTTTTTCGATACGGATCAATGGCAAACGCATGTAATGCTGACGAGCGTGCGCCTGTGTCAATTTTTGCTTTAATTTCATTAATGTTTAATTCGGGCAAAGCGGCCCATTCACGCCAACCCAGTATCGGCTTGTCAATTGATGGTGTAATTAGTAATTTAGTCATTAAAAATTCCTTATCTTAATCATTGCAATGAATTGGTCTGTTTATATTATCTTGTGTACAGATGAGTCGCTTTATACTGGGATTACTACCAATGTGTCCAGACGATTTACTCAACATGCTAGTCAAAAAGGGGCTAAATATTTTCGTGGACGACAGCCCAAGCAGCTTATTTATGTTGAAACCGGTCATGATCGTAGCTCTGCCAGTAAACGGGAAATCGCTATCAAAAAATTCAATCGGCAGGAGAAGCTTCATCTAGCATATAGTGCACAAGTGACAGATTTATCCTATCGTTAAAGAGGTTCATAACGGCGTTACTGTTGCCTAAAAGGGCTTGACTACTGCCAGAATAATAATGCCTAGCAAAAACAGTACCGGGATTTCATTCATCCAGCGGTAATAGCTATGCGAGTGTTGATTGCGGTCGTGTTTAAAATCAAATAGCCAAACGCCGCAAAAATAATGATAGACCAGTAATAAGCCGAGCAGCAACAGTTTGGTATGCAGCCAGCCACTGGTTGAATACAGGTTCCACGCATAATCAGTCAACATCCAGATGCCGAAGATAAAGGTCGCTATCATGCCGGGCGTCATAATACCGAAATACAGTTTGCGTTCCATTACCTTGAAACGTTCATTGCTGACGTCATCGGTGCTCATCGCGTGGTAAACATACAGCCGAGGTAGATAAAACAAGCCAGCAAACCAAGTAACCATAAATATGAGGTGAAATGCTTTTAACCAGAGCATGGGTTATCCTTTTAGAAAATTTTTAATGAGAATTGATAATTCTGTCAGATCGAACGCGCCGGTATAGTGTCGAGAGACAACGCCGTCAGGACTGATGACAAAAGTGCTGGGTGTCAGGTAGACATTGCCGAATGATTGCGCATGTTTACCGGTGATGTCCAGTGCAACGGGATACGGTAACTGTTGAGCGGTAGTCATCTCGACAACATGGCTGGGTGGGTCGTAATACATATTGACAGCGATTAGCTCTAGGCCTTGCTTATGATATTGCTGATAAATCGCAATTAAATCGGGAATTTCTTTGATGCAGCTGGGGCAGTCAGTCGCCCAGAATGTCACCACAACGGGTTTGCCGCGCAGGTCTTTTAACGCAATTTTGCGACCGGTCAGGGTAGTAAATATGTCATCCGGTGTATTCATTGATATTAATGAGCTGATAAGCCATAACAGCGTAAGCATTAACGCTAATAATCCGGAAATCTTGTATTTAATTGGCATAGGTCAAGTGTACGTTGATGATAATAAAGCTGTTAAACTACGCGCTTTTTTAGCGCAGCGTCCTTCCATTAATGAATCCCATGAAAAAAATTCTTATTTCTGACAAATTGGCACAAGCGGGTATCGATTTTTTAAACGCACAGTCCGGTATAGAAACGCATATCGAGACCGGTCTTGATGAAGCAGGATTGTGTAAAATTATCGGTGCTTACGATGCCTTACTCATTCGTAGTGACACTCAGGTTACCCCAGCCGTATTGAATGCCGCAACAAATTTAAAGCTGATCGGTCGTGCTGGTATCGGTGTTGATAACGTAGATATTCCCTTGGCGACTGATTTGGGCATCATTGTTATGAATACGCCTGATGCCAATGCCACGACAACGGCTGAACTGGCTATCGCCCATCTGATGTCCTTGAGTCGCCATTTACCTACCGCTGATCGTTCCGTGCGGGCGGGTAAATGGGAGCGTTCTAAATTAATGGGTTCAGAAGTAGCCAACAAAACGTTGGCAATATTAGGTTTTGGTACCATAGGTCGTATTGTTTCGCAGCGCGGTTTAGGGCTAAAAATGCAAGTGATTGCTTATGATCCCTTTGTTGCTCCTGAAATCTTTGCCGAATTGGGTGTGGAATCAGTTAGCCTTGATGATCTAGTGTCCCGTGCTGATTATCTGACTTTACATTGTCCGCTGATTGAAAAAACTCACAATATCATCGGCACTAAGCAATTAGCGGCAATGAAAAATGAAGCCATGATTATTAACTGTGCCCGGGGTGGTCTGATTGATGAAACTGCACTGTATGAAGCATTAAAAAATGGTCGTTTGGCAGGCGCAGCGCTGGATGTTTATGAAAATGAACCGCCGGTAGATTCACCGTTACTGACGCTTGACAATATTGTTTTTACCCCGCATTTGGGAGCATCCACCGCCGAAGCTCAAGTTGCGGTCAGTGTTGAAATTGCCAGACAAGCTATTACTTTCCTGAAAACTGGCGAAGCGATTAACGCACTGAATTTGCCTAGAGTTTCTGCCAAGGAGCTGAAAAAATCGCACGAATATATGAATCTAGCAACTATCCTTGGCAAAGTGCTTGCCGGTTTGGCAATTCAGCCGTTGGAACGGATAGAAGTTGCGCTGTTCGGTAGAGCCGCCGAAGTTTCGATACGTCCGGTATCGGTGTCTGCATTGATCGGTCTGTTAAGTGATAGGTTCTCAACCCCTGTCAACCGCGTTAACGCCGAAAATATCGCCAAACGTCAAGGTATTATGTTGACCGAATCGGTAACTCATGAATCACTCGATTATATTTCACTGATTAAGCTCACCGGTCATTATGGTAACGAGACCATTTCACTTTCCGGCGCATTATTAGGGGGGCGCCAACCACGCCTAGTGTATATCAACCAGTTTGAAATCGAAGTTGTCCCAGAAGGCACGTTACTGGTAACTCGCCATGATGACAAACCCGGCGTTATTTCGGCTATTAGCAGCGTACTGGGTAATGCCAATATCAACATCAGTCGTATGCAGGTCAGCATGGCCGATGCACAGTTGCAAGCGATGGCGGTTATCAGTGTTTCCAAACCCATCAGCGATGATTTAATTCAGGCGCTGTGTAATATCGCCGCCGTTCAACAAGTCATTCAAATCAATTTATGAGTTTTGATGTTATCTGCTTCGATTGCGACAGCACCTTAAGCAAAATAGAAGGTATCGACAAACTTGGCAAACGCGCAGGTTTGGGTGATCGCCTTGCCGCATTGACCGATGCCGCGATGAATGGCATTGTGCCGCTGGAAGCTGTTTATGAACAACGTTTATCATTGATAAAGCCGGATCAGGCTAGTATAGACTGGCTTGCAGACTTGTATATTGCCGAGCAGGTTGATGGTGTGGTCGAAGTGTTTGCGGCATTATCAGCACAAGGTAAACAAGTTCATATCATTAGTGGCGGATTGCGTCCTGCTATCTTGCCATTAGCGCACTTGCTTGGTATACCTGAAACCCATGTTCACGCTGTTGATATTTATTTTAACGAAGATGGCAGTTATCGTGATTACGAACGGGATTCGCCGTTAGCCAGAACGGGTGGCAAGGCGGTTATCACTGGCAGGCTGATTCAGCACGGTACACTGGTTATGATAGGTGATGGCAAAACAGATATGGAAGCTAAGCAGGCTGGGGCATACACGATTGGTTTCGGTGGTGTCGTTGATAGAGAGATTGTACGCGAACAGGCGGATGTTTATATTTCTGAAACCAACTTGTTGGCTGTTTTAGCGCATATTTTAACGACCGCTGGCTGAGCGGAGTCGAAGCCAGCGGTTGCTTCGGAAGCTAATAGTTAAGTTAACGCGAGGAAAAAACAAATGAACACTATAAATTACAATAGAGACTCAGAGGGTGATCGATTAATTATTGTTTTAACTCACTTTGGCGGCATCTTGTTCGGATTTATACCTTCTTTACTGGTGTATTTAGTCAAAAACGAGGGGTGGGTAAAAGAAAACGCTCGAAATGCTTTAAACTGGCAATTAACTAGCGTGGTTTATTTGCTAATTAGTTGGGTTTTAATGCTGGTGGTGATTGGTTTCGTTCTGCAATGGTTGGTTATTTTACTGAATATCATTTTCTGTCTGGTTGCAGCGATCAAGGCCAGCAAAGGTGAGTCGGAAAGGTATCCGCTGACCGTTGAGTTTATTAAATCTTAGCAATGAGTATGACACAGTTCAGTAATATAATGACTGCCAGTCCTTGGAGGATTGGCAGTCATGGCATCCACGAAAGCTACAACACACAAGGAATTTGCTTAGCTAACCGGAGTGCTTTCAGTTTTAGTTTTTAACATCAGGGTAGACAACTCATTAACAGAAATCTGCTGTTCCTTCGCTGGCGCTTGTGGTGATGTCTCCCAGATAAAGTAATCCGTTAAGCCATCTGGTTCGCCAAATTGCTGATAAACCCCGGTCATAATCGGCACATGATCGCCATACCAGCACAATAACCCATTCTTGCCTTGTTGTTGGTCATTAGCTTGAGTTTGCAACACTTCCTTTAAACGCTTTATCATCAGATCAGCATTTTTTAGATGCCGCAGATAAACGGTTAAATCGTTGCATCCAGATTCTATTGGTTGCTGATAAAACCTTTCAGTATCGCTAGGCTCCGGTTGTTCAAGATGCAAGGGACCATGATTTTCCATAGTAATCACAAAAATGAACAGCGGCTTTTCGTTGGCTTCAGGCGTTGATAATAATTCAATTATCCGTTCACCTACGGCAAAATCGCCGATATATTGCCCTTCTTTTTGCTGGTCATTAAAGCTGGTGATGTCGATAAACTGGTCAAAACCCATACGCGGAAAAACTTGGTCACGCAGATAGAAACTCGCAGGGTAGGGGTGTATGCAAACCGTTCGGTAGCCGGATTGTTTTAGATGTGCGACGAGGTTGGGTATGCTTTTTTTGGCAAGTGAACGGTAAGGATTAAACTGATGTATGCCTAATTGCTTTGGTAACAAGCCGGTAAAAAATGCGCATTCTGTCCGCACGGTATTAGCACCCCAAGCGGGTACTTGCAAGCGTCCGTAATAGGTGGCTTCGGTTTTTATCTGGTCAAAATATTCCAGAACATCGGTTTTGATCGTGTCTGACAAACCTCGCGGATCAAAAAATGATTCACTTTGCACTACCACAATATGGGCTTGTCTGGTTTTATCGGAAGTCAGCGGTAGTTCATGAAAAGGTGATTTGTCGGTATCGATCTCGGTCTGTTTTTCTGCCTGCTGGTACGCCCAGAAAAAAGCGATTTGTCCCAAGCTAAGCAAATCTTTAGCGGGATCAAGGGTAAGGGCTGGCTGATTTCTTAAACTCTGCCTGAGCAGTAATAAACTGACTGCCACTATCATGAGCCAAGCGGGTATTAATAACGACATCGTTAAGGGTACTTCCAGCATCACACCTATCACGAAGGCACTAACAAAGCCGATTGTCGCCGCCAGGGTGCGGCCAATACCAAAAAAAGGTAGATACAGTCGGGGATGTTTGATGGCATCGGTAAAGTATTCAAAATCCTGAAAAATAAACGGTTCGCGCAGGCTGTCATATTTAGCATGGTTGACCAGTACCAGTAAGCCTTGGAAGGCCAGTAGCATAACTACGGCAAACCAAGGGCGTTGCATTGGCAATAGCATGACAGCAAACAAAAACAGCCAAGTGCCGATATGACATTGCAATGCTGATAGCGAGCGTTGCGTTACCGGCATGGGTTGGGGCGTGAGGCTTTGTTCAACAATAAACGACGTGATTAATCCTGCTAGTATCGGCGGCAAGAGTAGCAGTAATGCGGTCATATTAGCCTCCGTAATTCAGTAAACGCACAATCTTGAGTGACCAAGCGGCAGGTAATACCGCCAATAACCAAGTGCCAAAATTAAGTGGGAAGGGGAAGCTTATTCTGGCCTTATTTCTTGCCAGGCCGCTGGCGATAATGCGTGCCGCTTTGTCCGGCATCATTAAAAAAGGTTTTGGCCCTGGCATTGCGTCGCACATCTCGGATTTAATATAACCCGGCATGACGACATTGACTTGAATACCCTCACGCGCTAACCAGCCTCGCATAGCTTCACCATAGGCCTTGATCGCTGCTTTACTGGCGCAATAACTCGGGGTGACCGGCAAGCCATAATAGCCAGCCAACGAACTAATTAAGGCGATTTGTCCACTACCACGCTTGCGCATAGCGGGAATTACGCCGTTGACCAAGGCAATGGTTGATTTAATATTAAGCTCCAGCAAGGCTTCGATGTCTTGCCAAATTTCGCCTTGACGTTTACTTCCGTGGTTAATATTGATACCCGCATTGGCGATGATTAGATCAGGCAAGTGTGTGACGGATATTTCAGCAAGCCAGCTTTGTAACGAGGGTATGTCCCGCAAATCTAGCATTCGGGTGGTTACGTCAGCGCCTTGCGCTTTACAGGTATCGGCCAGTGCATTAAGTGTTTCGGGATTGCGTCCCTGCAATATTAGGTAAACATCTGGTTTTGCATAAATTCTGGCAAGTGCTTGACCGATAGCGCCGCTCGCGCCAGTAATCAGAACCGTTGCAGGTGCATTTTGCTTCATAGCAATTCCTCAAGGGGTGATTTTTCGACTTCCAAAACCCGCGCTGCATTTTCAGCGGCCAGTTTCGTTCCATAATCACAATACAAACTACCATTGATTTGCGTAGCGTACATGACGGTTTTGCGGAAGCAATGGAACAATTCGGGGTCAGGTTTGGGTCGAACCGTCCAGAAATCATCTAATGAGCCCTGAAAGGTCAGTCCAGGCAAATTGTAGATGGGGTCAGCCAGCGCGATAATCGGGCACCCAAGTTCCAATGCGGCACTTCCTGAGGTGCTGTTGACGGTGACGGTTCCGGCGGCCTGTGCTAATAGGGCACTGATATTCCCAGATTCGATATAAATAATGCGTTCTGCAATATCCAGCGCTTGTGCAAGCAAAGCAATATTTTTTTGATAATTGACCAATCCCATGTCCAGCGGATGATTTTTTATCACTAGACGTGCATTTTTAGGCGCGTGATTGGCAAAAGAGCGCATAACAAATTCCACCACTTCAGACATATTCTCAAAATGCGAGTGGTTAATTATTTGGGCGTCACTGTTCAATTGGAGTGGCAGCAGAAAAAAAGGCGTTTTATCGCTGAGCAACGTGCTGATTATTTGCGCCTCTTTATGTTTGCATAATTTTAATAGCGAGAAGCGTTTGAGATAAGCGGCATATTCTATTGGCGCCATAATCGAAACATGTTTTTTATAATGCGGGAAAAGTATCGGATTGCTGAGCCCTGCCAGATGGTATAGCACATCATGCGCGGCTTGCGTGGTAAAAGAAGGTTGAAATAACTGGGGCGCTGAAGGTTCAGGCAGTCGTTTACCGGTTTTCCAAAACCAATCGGGATCTCTTGGTAGCAAAGAGTGACCATTAACGCCTTCACGCTCAAGCGTTATCCATAGCGGTCGAAAATAGCCGCCATCAAAGACATAGCTACGAACGCCAAATTGCTCGGCACGCAGCGCAGCGGCTTTATGGACGGGGCGGCAATCGCCAAACAGAATTTGATCGCTAATGCCATGCTTTAGCCACACGGATTCCAAAAACTCAGGAAGTTCGCTCAGTTTGTCACGAAACCAGAGGGCTTTTCGTGGCGTCCAGTAAGCCACATCACCGCTGTTGAAGTTGATTTTATGGACAGCATGGCCATGATTGCGCAATCTATCAGCGATTCTTGGAAATAATAATGAACACGGCCCTTGCAAAAAGAGAAAAGCGCGTTTTTGGGCACTCAAGGATTGACTCATGGATTATCTATGGTTAGAAGACAAGGCTTATCTTTCTTCACAGTACGCTTGAATGGTTTCATCAATTTGCTGCGGCGTATGCTCGCAGGAAATAAAAAACCGCAGCCGTGCGCTTTTTTCAGGAACGGCGGGATAAAGAATAGGCTGTACATTAATCCCTTTTTGAAAAAGCGCTTGCGATAGTCGAGCCGCATTAATGGAGCTACCAGTTATTGCGGCGATAATCGCTATGCCTCGGCTGTGTCCGGTGTCAATGCCCGCCGCTTTTGCAGCCGCTAAAAAATATTCGGAGCGAGCCTGTAGCCGTTGTGCTCTTTCCGGTTCCTGTTTTAGTATCGATAGTGCAGCAAGTGCTGGCGCTGCCACTTGCGGTGGCATACCGACGCTATAAAGAAATCCAGGTGCCAAAAATTTTAAATGCTCAATGAGTGCAGATTCACCCGCAATAAAACCGCCACAACCTGCCAGCGATTTGCTGAGCGTTCCCATCCAGATATCAACAGCCTTACCGTCTATCTTAAAGAATTCACGAAGACCTAAGCCACCTTTGCCCATCACGCCAAACGAATGGGCTTCATCCACCATTAAAAATGCGCGGTGTTTTTGTTTGATGTCGATAAATTCAGGCAGATTGGGATAATCGCCATCCATACTGTAAAGCCCTTCAATGACGATCAGCACACGTTCATAGTGACGACGCTGTTCGGTCAGGAGTGTATCCAGCGCGGCATAATCGTTGTGCGGGAAGGGCAGGCGTTTGGCGCCTGATAATTGTGCGCCAACCAAGGTGCTGTTATGTACCAGCTCATCATGCAAAATTAAATCATTGGCGCCGAACAGATAGCCGATAGTCGTGACATTGGTGGCATGACCGCTGACCATGACGACGGCGTCATCAACACCGTAAGTTTCTGCCAAAGCGGCTTCTAGTTGCCGATGTATGGGGCGTTCACCGGAAACCAGACGACTTGCCGAAACGGAGGTGCCATACTGATCGATTGCCGCTTTGGCGACAGCGGATACTCGGCTATCACCGGAAAGATCAAGATAATTATAACTGGCGTAATTGATATAAGATTTACCGTTAATCTGGGAGGTAGCACCGGCAATTCCATCATGAATACGGAAAAACGGGCTGGCGATACCAAATTGGGCGCCTCCTTTATAGATAATTTGTAACTGCTTGTAACCCGGATATTGATCAAATTGATACCAGGCTTCGGGAATATCCGCGCGGGCTGTTAATGGATTAACGCCGTGATGCTCAGACTCGGTTTTTTTTAGTTTCCGTTCGAGTGCTTGCTGGATCAGTTTGTCTTTAAGCTGTCCTGTTAAACTTTTGCTAGCCATTTCAGTGAATAATCCTGGCTGAGCTATCGGTATCAACGGCTTTAGCCAAGGCTGACATTTGCGCTTCGGTGACTGCCGAGCCATGTCGCTTGGATAAATCGTTAATATTTGCCAAGGTATCTACTGTTTCTGGCTGAATCGCATTATCGCCGCGTAACTGAGTAATCAGTCTATTCGCCAGTTTGTTTAGCGTGGGTGCTTCACTTAACGCCATGACTGGGATTTGTACATCAAAACGCGCTTCAATGGCGATCATTAACTCAACGCCCATTAATGAATCAAGCCCTATGTCGTACATGGAATGATTGGGGTCAATTTTTTCCTTGTTAACTAATAAGATCTGACTGAGTTCTTCCTTAAGCATCTCAACGAAAGCGATTTGTAAATCGTCATCAGACAACTCATTCAGCAAACGCTTTATATCGGCACGATGATCTTCGTTGCTATCAGCATTAGGGGCTTGCAGAGCGAGTTCACGAAATTTTGGTGACTTGGCAACGGGTAGGAAAGCACTTAGCGCACGCCAATCAAACGCCATGACCCCCAGCGTAGATTTAACGGTTTCGCTGGTTAATAGGCGTTCAAGAATCGTCAAAGCGGTCGCGGCAGATAATGCCGATCCCCCCATACGGCTCTGTAAGGCTTCTTTTATTTTTTCGTTACGGGTTAGATAGCCCACATCGTCTATTGCTCCCCAACACACACAGGTTGCCGCCAGCCCTTGCTGATGACGGAAGGCCGCCAGTGCTTCTAGCCATAAATTGGCTGCCACATAATTGGCTTGTCCCGGATTGCCAAACAGTGTGGTGACTGAAGAATACAGCACGAATAAATCCAGTGATTTATCTAGTGTCAGTTCATGTAGTGCTAGTGCGCCCTGTATTTTAGGTTCGATAACCCGCTGAATCTGGTTATGACTAAGATTACGCACCAGACCGTCATCAATGACCGCAGCCGCATGCACAATACCTTTGAGCGGTGGCATAGCGGCATCGCATTGTTTTAATAAGGCGGCAAGTGCCGTTTTGTCGGTGACATCACAAGCGACTGCTTTAACCTTGATACCTTGTGCCTTAAAGTCGGCCAGTGCGGCTTTGGCTTCTTCGGAGGTTGCACCGCTACGGCTGATTAAAATAAGATGCCGCGCACCTTTCTCAGCCAGCCATTGAGCCGTTCTTAAACCGAAGCCGCCTAAGCCGCCCGTTACCAAATAACTGGCATTCGCGGAAAGCTGCAAGGTTGATTTAACCGGTATTTCCGTAGTCGGTTTGGCATGAATAGCATTGTTATAGGTCACGACAATCTTGCCGATTTGCTTGGCTTGCTGCATGTAGCGGAACGCATCAATCACTTGGTTGGCGTCGAAAACCGTATACGGTAAGGGGTGCAGTATGCCTGTGTGGAATAACTGCATCATGTCATTAAATAACCGTTGCGTCAGCTCAGGTTGCACCTGCATGAGCTGATCGGCGTCAATACCAAAATAACTGATATTGTTACGGAAAGGACGCAGACCAATCGGGGTATTTTCATAAAAATCGCGCTTGCCCAGCTCAAGAAAGCGACCAAAGGGTTTTAAGACCTGAAAATTACGGTTAATGGCTTCGCCTGCCAATGAGTTTAAGACGACATCGACACCGTTATTATTGGTTTTTGCGAGAATTTCTTCAGCAAAACTAAGCGAGCGCGAGTCATGGATGTGTTCAATCCCCATTAGCCGCAGAAAATCACGTTTTTCGTCTGAGCCTACCGTGGCATAAATTTCTGCACCTAGCCATTGGGCGATTTGAATGGCGGCGATACCTACGCCGCCAGCCGCGCCGTGGATAAGCACTTTTTCACCCGGTTGTAAACGTGCCTGATGATGCAAGGCATAATAGACCGTAAAAAAAGTGCTAGGTATCGTAGCCGCTGCCGCATAGCTGATATTATCTGGAATCAAGGCAATGGCATTGGCTTTGGTAAATACGCGGTTGCTAAAACTCGCAGGACCTAAGCCGACGACCTGATCGCCGGGATTGAATGTGGTGACGTCCTTCCCGGTACGAGTGACTTTGCCTGAAAATTCCAATCCCAATGTTGGACCTACATAGCCGTTTTCGATCGCTTCATCGGATAATAAGCCTAAGGTATACATTACGTCGCGGA
The DNA here is from genome assembly GCA_947504985.1 of Methylococcaceae bacterium. Classification (GTDB taxonomy): domain Bacteria; phylum Pseudomonadota; class Gammaproteobacteria; order Methylococcales; family Methylomonadaceae; genus Methylovulum. Next base: position 40,982 of record CANNKH010000002.1, read on the forward strand.
AGTTCAGGCCGGTCGCTTTGACTTCAATTTCGATTTCGTCATTTGCTGGCGCTCTGTCTGGAACAACTTGCCATTGCAAGTTACGCAATTGTCCAGGTAATTTAAACGACAATTGCAAGGTTTGATGCTGGCCAGAGCGGTTGTGAATGGAAGCTTTCGTTATTCTATCGCGGTTGCGTAAGCGTGGCACAAAGCGTTTACCAGACGCATTTAAAACAACTTCCTGCTCGGTATCGCCATGCAGTAATTCGGTCATTACGGCCTCTACTAATGCCGGTGAATAAGTTTCTCCACCTATATCCAGTAATTGCACTCGATAATTTGAGGCTTCATTCATCAAGCTACGCCCAAATCCCCATAACGCTGCATCATTAGCGATGGCTTTCGGGACAATAAAGGCGTTGTCTTGATCGCAAGGCAACAGCGTGCCCACTTGTCGAGTGACTAGCCAAACGGTAGCCGGGGTGGCACTTGCTTCACAGGCCTGAATAATAGTGGAAGCCAGCCAGCAACGTTCAGTTTGTACCGCAGCATCAGCGTGACCTAAACCCGATAAATGAATGATGTGGTGATAGACACCGAAAGTGGCTTTAGCGTCAATTAGTGTTTGTTGCAATGAAACATCAATCCCTGAGTTTTTCAAGGTAGTACGGTGACCTTGGTCATTAAGCTGTCGGTCTATAGCAAGGGCGAGTTCTGCTTCCAGATCATCAACGAGTATCAACCAGTTTTTAGTTTCGCTATCAGGTATAGGTTCAGCACAAGTTGTTGCCTCTCTACAAGCGGCTAAAACATAAACGCCAGAATAATGTTCCGGCATAAATTCATACGCTTGAATGTCTTTAAACGGTAGTGTTTGCAGTTGTTCAATGACCGCATCGGGTGATAATTGCGGTGACAGTAAGGACTGGTTATCCTGCGGTATCCACCAGTTCTGTGTCACACCTAAGACCATATCAATCCAGTGTGCAGGCTGTAGACCAATCAAAAAAACATAACTCCCCGGCATGAGTAGTGCGGGAAGTTGATTAAGCAGCTGTTGTGCTTCCTGCGCATTACCGATTGCCAGATTGACTATCGCAAAGGTTGCTTGTGATTCAATAGATGAGGTAGCCGTCTCAGATAACGCTAGCGTTTTTAGTAAAGGGAAATGATCTCGAAGCCCTTGAGCTACATTTAACGCCTCTTCACAAAAACTCGCATAGCAATAATCGCTTTGATTAAAATCCAATTGCGAGCATATCAAGGGTGCAAACTCAGGTTTGTGTGCGCTGATTTCTAAAATGCGTAGGCGCTCACCGGTTGGCAATGTTTGCATGATGTGTTGACATTGAGCAATTAATGCTTCGGTCAATTTTTCTTTAGCGGTTTGTTCGAGTATATGGCTACTCAAATTAGCATAAAGCGTTGGCGTGATGCCCAACGCTTCGGCCTGAAGTTCGCCGCTCAACAGGCGAGCTAATTGCCTACCCACCCGTCCCGTGAGATGAATGAGGTAAAAATAATCGGGATATTCCTGTACCAAGGTATTCCAGATAGCCGTCGCAGAAATAGCTTGCTGAAGTTCATGCGGATTAAGTTGCCAGCCGGCTTCGTGTAAAGCTAGCGGCAAAGAAGCCACCGGAGTAAGCATGTTATGTTCTAATGCAGCAGTGATTACCGTACGTAGCAAGGCCGCTGATTTTGGTTGGTTGATACCATGCTCAGTGACTTGGCGCTCAGATAAATAGCCGCTATCATCAATAAAAGTGACGAGTGCTTCGAGCATAAACTGATGACATAGACTATCCAACAGCGGTTCTACTTCGTCGCTATAACGACTTATCGCTTCAGAAGTGCCAGAGAACATCTCGCTTAAAGCCATTTTCACAGAAGATTCAATGCATTCTTTAACACCAGTTAGTGGCGCAGCAGTCAGGTGATAATCCAGATAGTGAAGATGCTGTGCGTGTTCGCGGTGCAATCGGACGGCTCGAAAGCGGACATCATTGATAATGGCAATAGCGATGCCATCGGCGTCAAAAAGGGTGAACTCTGTATTTAGTGAATGCGGCGCACGATGTAATACGGTGGCTTTTGCGAAAGCAGGTACGGCTTTATTCGTGCGCAGATGTATTCTGCCCATTTTGACGGGCACGAATGCCATGCCATCATGATGTTCAAGCGTGTCTTTAAGTATCTGGAAAACCAGTTGAAAAGCACAGTCCAGAAAAGCCGGATGCAGATAATAGTGGTTAAAATCAGTACGAATGGTTTCTGGTAGCGCGAAAACCCCCAGCGCATGATTACCATCAATCCAGCCATGACTGATGGCCTGGAAAGCGGCGCCGTATTCAATACCTACATTTTCCGTTAAGCGTTGGTGGCTGGTGCGATCAAAGTCAGGGGCTCGCGCAGGCAGAGTTGGTGCGGTTAGTGGTGTATTTATGCCTTTTAGGACATTGCCCGTCGCATTAACCAGTAGCCGGCCGACAACGTGTTGCAGCCACTCTGACGATTTTGCAAAGTCTCGACTGTGTAACGTAAATCGATGGTCTGCTGCGTTCATGGAAAATCGTATTACTTTACTATGATCGTGACTCAATAGCAGTGGCGAGCGAATTTCCAGTTCTTCTATTTCCAGAAAGTCGTCGGGATACACTTGGAAAGCCGCTGCCAAGGCAAGCTCTGCAAAACCAGCGCCTGGAAATACCACGGCACCACCGACATTATGATCGTTTAAAAAAGGTTGTATTTGAGTATCCAGCTGATTTTCCCAAAGCAACTCGTGTTGCGGGATAGGGTAACCCAGCAAAGGATGGATCTTTTTACGCGCCAGTAAACCGTAGGATTCTGAGGTTACCGGATGCCATAATTTTTCACGCTGCCAAGGATAATTAGGTAGGTTGACAAAGTGTCCCGCTTTAGGAAACCAGTGACTATGATTGAATGCAGCACCTGAAAGCAAGGTTAGGGCAATGCTGTTCATCAGTTGATCGATTGAACCGTTATTTCTGGTCACTGTGGGAATCACCGTGCCCAGTTTATCAGCTGATTTAAGGCTGTCATTTAGATAAGATTGCAATACCGGATGAGCGCCAATTTCCACTAGGGTATTAATGCCCGTAGCCAACAGAGCATCGACCGCTTGTTGGAATAACACTGGTTGTCTTATGTTATGCCACCAGTATTGTGCATCCAGCTTATTTTTGAGCTGTTGCGTGCCTATTACTGTTGAATAGAAGGGTATCGCAGGGCGCTTAACCTCAAGCTTGGCGAGATCAAGGCAGAGTCCGGATTCGATGGCATCCATCGTAGGGCTGTGAAAAGCATAGTCCAGATCTAGGCGTTTAAAAAAGGTATTATTTATTGCCAGTTCATTTTCAAGCATTAACAATTGGTCAATATCGCCGGCGATGGTCACGCCGCGATAGCTGTTGATACCTGCCAGATGTAAGCGATCCAATTCGGGTTTGTCGAGCAATACTTGTAGGTCAGATGCACTTAATGCCACCGCTGTCATACCGCCCAAGCCTTTAGTTTTGCCCTGATAATAACTGCGATAAAAAATTACTTTGACGGCAGCGGGCAGAGATAGCGCACCGGCAGCCCACGCGGCGGCGACTTCACCTACGCTATGTCCAATAACCGCTGTAGGCCGAATGCCGTGTTCCCTGAATATCTCGGTAATGCCTACCTGCAAGGCAAATAATGCAGGTTGTGCTATTTCGGTGTGTTCATAACGATTGCCGTTAATTCCCTTTAACTCATCAAGCAAAGAGAAATCGGCATACGCGCTAAACAACTGATCGATTTCAGTAATCGTGTGTCGGAAAACCGCCGAGTGTTCCAGTAGTTGTTTGCCCATTGTATGCCACTGACAGCCATTGCCGGAATAAGCAAATGCAGGTCCATTGGCATTAGCTACCCGCGTTCCAGTATAAACGCGCGGTAATGTAGACGTTTTATCCTGCTTGCCTTCAGAATGGGCAAAACGTCTGAGTTGTGCAGCCGCATCGTTAGCGGTACGACTAAAAACAACCGCTGCTTGTTGATGATGTTCACGGCGAAAAAAAGCCGTGTGCGTAATATCATAAAATGCGGCAGGTGTTGATTCATCAAGAAAGTCAGCCATTTCTAAAGCGGCTTGATGAAGCCCTGACGCCTCTTTTGCAGATAAGATTAGTGGTACGTTACGGGCATCGGCTTTTGCTGCTGCTATCTTGGTTGCTGTCGTGATTTGTTCATGGCTTTGCAAGATAACGTGCGCATTGGCGCCGCCAAAACCGAATGAATTGATGCCAATAGTGAGCTTACCTGCCGACTTAAGCGGCTGAGTTTCAGTGACTACACGGAGATTCCAGTCAGTACATTTGATATTGGAATTTAAGTGGCTGGTGCTAATAGTGGCGGGAACAGCACGGTGTTGGATGCAATTTAACGCTTTAACAAGACCTGCAACACCGGAAGCCGATTCCAGATGTCCCAAGTTACTTTTTACAGAACCGATTAGTAAGGGGTTTTTTCTTTTTTGACCCAATGCCAAGCCAATCGCTCGCGCCTCTATTGGATCACCAACCGCCGTGCCAGTACCGTGTGCCTCAAAATAATCGATTGCTTCTGGATCAATGCCGGCTTGTTCATAGACTCGCGACATCAATGCCGCTTGCGCATCAGGATTAGGGATTGTTAAACCGGTTTTATGCCCGTCGGTATTAATGGCGCTTCCGGCAACCACGGCGAGAATCTGGTCGCCGTCAGCAATGGCCTGATCATAGGCTTTAAGCAAAAACAGCCCGCCGCCTTCAGAACGGACATAGCCATCGCCAGCTTCATCAAAGACATGGCAACGCCCTGTTTTTGACAACATCGTCGCTTTTGAAAATGAGATGAAACCGTAAGGA
>CANNKH010000003.1 GCA_947504985.1 Methylococcaceae bacterium
CCTTTGTAACTGCTTGCCGGTTGCTATCAATAAAGAGGGAGGCTATTAGTTAGTTGGTGAAAAAGAAACTCCAAAATACTAATAAATCCTACTACGAACACCAGAATTTTGAGTGCTGCTTCAAATTGAGGTCGCACCCTTGGCGTAGTTGTTAATTAAATGGTTCTCGCGATTAAAAACTTTCAAAATGTGTTAGAATTATTTTCGTCACATAACTGTAATTAATGGTTATATCGACGTTAATAAAACAACAACAACTAGAGGATTAGTGAATATGAAAAAAATCTTACTTTCTTTATTGGTAGCGTCTTTTGTGGGCGTTGCTTCATCTCCAGTATTGGCTGAGGGTGATGCGGGTAGAATTACCTATCCACCTGTTGAAGCTATTGATATGGTTTCTGGTAAAATTAAAGTTGCTATTGATGCAATAAGCAGCGGTTCAGATGGCGAAGCAGTTGCTGCTCTTATTAAAAGCGCGATGGATGCAAGCAAAGAAATCAATGCAAATGATAAAGTTGATATGGCTCGTTCAAAAGCTAATAATAAATTAAAATCTGCACGCACTCATGCCAAAGAATCAGCTTTACAAGAAGCTGAACAAGAATTAAAAAGTGCACAAAAAAGCTTTCAAGATTTGAAAGGTTTGTTGTAAAAACTATAAAGCCATATCAGGAGGTTTTAATAATTTCTTGGTATGGCTTTTAAAAGCCACAGTCTTATTAACTATCTTTTTTAGCTAGGTAGCCCAAAATTAAGGTGTGCTTTTGATAATTCCCCATCAGTGTTATAAGTTTCTCCTGCCATAAGCTTTGCCTCTTATTTTAAAACCTATATGACTTCAGTTAATACAGACAAGCTGTCTAGTGCACGATTTGCCCAAGCGACCGATGCGTTTGTTGAGGTGTTTACCGCTTCGGTTGATTTTGATCAGCGTATGGCGCAGCAAGATATTCAGGGATCTATTGCTCATGCAACAATGCTTGGTGCATGTGGCATTGTCACGGAGTACGAGTGTGATGTGATTGTTTCTGGTTTGCTGAAAATTAGCGAAGAAATAGAAAAGGGTGAATTTGTCTGGTCGGTAAAACAGGAAGATGTACATATGAATATAGAAGCTCGGCTCACCGATATAATTGGTGTGGCGGGTAAAAAATTACATACTGGTCGGTCTCGTAATGACCAGGTTGCTACAGATATTCGCCTTTATCTGCGAGCTGAGATTGAGCAGATTGCTGCAGGTATAAATCGATTGCAAATAGCTATTTTGAATTTAGCTGAGCAGAATGCAGATACTATTATGCCTGGTTTTACGCATTTGCAAGTTGCTCAGCCAATTACTTTTGGACATCATCTCATGGCGTGGTTTGAGATGTTAAGTCGTGATCAGGATCGGTTGCAAGATTGCACCAAGCGCATCAATATAATGCCGTTGGGTGCGGCAGCATTGGCGGGAACCAGTTATCCCATAGATCGCAATCTGACAGCGAATCTACTTGGTTTTAGTGGTCCTTCTGCAAATTCGCTAGATTCAGTAAGTGATAGGGATTTCGCGATTGAGTTTACCTCAGCGGCTAGCTTGATCATGATGCATTTATCACGTTTTTCGGAAGAATTAATTTTGTGGTCTAGTGCGCAGTTTGATTTTATAGACATGCCTGATGCTTTCTGTACGGGGTCATCAATTATGCCGCAAAAGAAAAATCCTGATGTGCCGGAGTTAGTGCGTGGCAAATCCGGTAGGGTGACAGGGCATTTAATATCATTGCTAATGTTAATGAAAAGTCAGCCCTTGGCATATAACAAAGATAATCAGGAAGATAAAGAGCCGCTTTTTGATACGGTTGATACCTTAATCAATTGCTTGCGCGCTTATGCGGATATGGTTCCTCATATCAGTGCTAAAAAAGAAAATATGTATAATTCTGCGAAGCGCGGCTTTGCTACAGCGACCGACTTGGCTGATTATCTGGTACGTAAAGGTATGGCCTTTCGTGATGCTCATGAGATTGTAGGTCAAGCTGTGCGCTTAGGGTTGGATACTGGTCGTGATTTATCGGAGCTTTCGTTAGTTGAGTTGCAGCGGTTTTCGGTTTTGATAGTAGAAGACGTTTTTGGCTGCTTGACGCTTGAAGGATCGGTTGCGGCACGTAAGCATATTGGTGGAACGGCTCCCGATACGGTAAGAAATGCCATTTCTTCTGCACGACAAAGGTTGTTGGCATGATGCGCAGCGTCTTTATAAAAAAGATTACCTTTTTCAACTACGATAGGTAGGTGTACAAATGACTGATTGGACTTCTGGTTATATAGCTGATATTGGTTATACCTATGGTTATTATCAAGAGCTTAACCCTCTGCGAGTAAAGTTTGCCTTTCTCAAGGCAGGGTTGGTAGCGCCTGAAATAGGTAGTGCTTGTGAGTTAGGTTTTGGTCAAGGAATGAGTGTTAATCTACATGCCGCTGCTTCAGTGACTCAGTGGTGTGGTACTGATTTTAATCCATCTCAAGCGGGCTTTGGACAAGAGCTCGCTACAATTTCTGGTTCCGGTGCAAAATTGTACGATGAGGCTTTTGCTGATTTCGCTAATCGTTCTGACCTGCCAGATTTCGATTACATTGGTGTGCACGGCATTTGGAGTTGGATCAATGATGAGAATCGATATGTGATAGTGGATTTTATCCGTCGTAAACTTAAGGTAGGCGGAGTGCTTTATGTTAGTTATAACACATTGCCTGGATGGGCCGCTTTTGCGCCTATGCGTCACCTGATGACCGAGCATGCGGAAGTGATAGGTACAGAAGGTCACGGTATTGTTAGTCGCATTAATGGTGCTCTTGATTTTACCGAAAAGCTGCTGGCAACTAATCCTGCTTACGCGCGTGCCAATCCGCAAATTGTTGAGCGTATCAAGAAAATTAAAGAGCAAAATCGTCACTACTTGGCTCATGAATATTTTAATCGCGACTGGCATCCAATGCACTTTGCAACGATGGCGGAATGGCTTGAGTCGGCCAAGTTAGGTTATGCTTGTTCCGCGCATTATCTTGATCATATTGATGCAGCCAATCTGACTGCTGAGCAACAAGTTTTTTTGAGTGAGATCCCTGATGTTATGCTTCGAGAGTCTGTGCGTGACTTCATGGTTAATCAGCAGTTTCGTAGGGATTACTGGGTTAAAGGGGCGCGCAAGCTTTCTATGCTAGAACAATCAGAGGCTTATCGTACGCAAAAGGTAATGTTAATTACCTATTACCAAGATGTATCCTTAAAAGTTAATGGTGCTCTGGGTGAAGTGACAATGAGCAGTGAAATATATAACCCAATTATTGATCTATTGGCTGATTATAAGGTAAAGACTGTAGGCCAGATTGAGCAAGCAGTTAAAGATAAAGGTATATCATTCACGCAATTGATAGAGGCTGTTGTCATGTTGACAGGTGCTGGATATTTAACTGCAGTACAGGAAGATGGTTTGATTGTTAAGGCAAAAAAACATACAGATAAGCTGAATATTTATATTATCAACAAGGCGCGTAGCAGCACTGATATTAGCTATCTAGCTAGTCCAGTGACTGGTGGTGGTGTGGCAGTAGGACGCTTCCAACAGCTTTTTCTGCTGGCTATTAGTCAAGGTAAAAAGCAGCCTGCAGATCTTGCGGTGTATGTATGGCAGGTTTTGGCTATGCAAGGTCAGAAGATTATTAAGGAGGGTAAGATGTTAGAAGCTATAGAGGATAATATTGAAGAGCTAACAGTCCAGGCATCAACGTTTATCGAAAAACAACTCCCAATTTTAAAATCGTTACAAATTGGTTAAAGCGAAAATATGTTTCGATATTCTAATGGTATTGCTAATACTGATTACAAAATCAAATACATTTTTCTATATATGCTGATATGCTGTTGATAATTTGACGATATTATTATTTACCTATATCATTTGGCGGTTATGTTAGAGCGATTACCAGAATACATAGATCCTTTGTACTTAGCGGATAAGCGAGGTGCTTTAAAGGGTCGGATTCCCATAAATAGTTTAAGTCGTTTGGCTGATATACTTCAAAATGATGAGGGGACTATTTTCGTTGAGCTTTTTTTTGGACGAGAGGGACGGTTGGCCTTCTGTGAGGGTCATATAGAAGCTGTACTTGTCTTAAAGTGTCAAAATTGTTTGGAGGCGATTGAATTGCCTGTAAACAGCTCGATTAAATTAGGTATTGTTGTATCGATAGATCAAGCAAATAAATTACCGGAGGAGTATGAACCGCTCTTAGTTCAAGAAGGTAATATGCTTCTTAAAAACATTATTGAAGACGAGCTACTACTTATGCTACCTACATTTCCAAAGCATAAGAGTCGTTGTTTTGTTTCGAATCCAAATAATAGCAAAGTAGATTTATTATTTAATGGCGACTTGTCGCTCCCTGAAAATCCTTTTTCCATCTTAGTCAATCTAAAAAATACTGGAGATTTATAATGGCCGTACAGAAAAGTAAAGTAACACGTTCAAGACGTGGTCAGCGTCGATCACATGATGCTTTAACTAGCAAAGCGTTGTCCCAAGATCCGATAACGGGCGAAACTCATTTACGTCATCACATGACACCAGATGGTTATTTTAAGGGACGCCAAATTGTAGGTGCGGTTGAAGAGGATTAATTGTCTTCTTGAGTTGTTATTGATGCCATGCCGAACCATTAAATGATTCGGCTTTTTACCATAACTGCGGAGTCAATAGGCAGCGTGAGCTTAACAATTTCGATTGATGCAATGGGCGGGGATTATGGTCCTGATGTGACAATACCCGCATCGTTAGATTGTTTAAAAAACAATCCAAATCTAGAGTTGATTTTAGTAGGCGATGAGGCTGTTTTAAAGCATCGGTTAGCTGAAGCAATGACCACCTATCGGGGGCGGCTATTTTTTGAGCATGCTTCTCAGTGTGTTGGCATGGATGAGTCACCATCAAAGGCTCTGAAGAACAAAAAAGACTCTTCTATGCGCGTGGCTATTAATTTGGTTCGTGATGGGCGCGCCGATGCTTGTGTTAGTGCCGGAAATACCGGTGCGTTAATGGCAACTGCACGCTTTGTTTTGAAAATGATTCCAGGAATTGATCGCCCTGCCATTATTTCTACATTACCATCGATTTATGGTCACACGCATGCGCTGGATCTTGGTGCAAACGTAGATTGCACAGCAGAGCATCTTTTTCAGTTTGCTGTTATGGGTGCTGAATTGGTTAAAGCCATAGAAAATATAGACAATCCAACTATCGGTTTGTTAAATATCGGCGAAGAAGATGTTAAAGGTAATGAGCAGGTTAAGTCGGCTGCAAAGTTGCTAGAAAGCTCGACATTGAATTATATCGGTTATGTAGAGGGCGATTCATTAACCGCTGGGCATGTTAAGGTTGATTTGATTGTTGCAGATGGATTCGTCGGCAATGTTGCGCTGAAATCAATTGAGGGTGCAGCGAAAATGATAGGTGCCGGATTGAAAGCTGCTTTTGGTAAGAATATGTTTACTCGATTGGCTGGGTTAATTGCCTATCCCGTGCTTAGATCATTTAAAAATCATATTGATCCCCGTCGTTATAATGGCGCAAGCTTTTTAGGTCTTCGTGGACTAGTTATTAAAAGTCACGGTGGAGCGGATGTGCTGGCGTTTAAAACAGCGATCCAGCTTGCTGCTTGTGAAGCAGAACAAGATGTGATTAGAAAGATAAGTGAGCAAGTTGAAAAAACGCTGGCTCTTAGAGAAACAGCATGACCCGTTATTCAAGAATAATTGGTACAGGTGGTTATTTGCCTGAAGAAATTCGTACAAATGAGCATATATCAAATACAGTTGATACTTCGGATAGCTGGATTTTTGAGCGTACAGGTATAAAAAGCCGTCGTATTGCAGGTTTCCATGAAACTGCTTCCAGTATGGCTGAAATTGCCGCAAGACAGGCTATAGCTGTAGCGGATTGCAATCTTGAAGATATTGATCTCATTATTGTTGCGACAGGTACGCCTGATCGTGTTTATCCAAGCACTGGCTGTTTATTACAAAAGCGTTTAGGTATTAAAAACTGTGTGGCCTTTGATATTCAAGCGGCCTGTTCAGGATCGATATTTGCTTTAAGTATTGCCGATCAATATATTAAATCAGGGGCAGCAAATAAAGTGCTTGTTGTGGGTACAGAGATTTGTTCGCGTATAGTTGATTGGACGGATCGCAGCACTTGTATTCTATTTGGTGATGGTGCTGGTGCTTTATTGCTTGGTGTTTCAGAGGAAACCGGTATTTTATCCACACATATTCATTCTGATGGCGAATATGAAGATTTGCTTTATTGCCCTAATCCTCAGGTAGCAACCGATGAAAGCGATAAACAAGCAGGCTATATTAATATGCGTGGTAACGAGGTGTTTAAAGTCGCTGTTAACACGCTAGGGCGTATTGTTGATGAAACGCTTGAAGCAAATAATATGGATAAATCGGAAATAAATTGGCTGGTTCCTCATCAGGCAAACATACGAATTATCGCAGCAACAGCAAAAAAATTGAAAATGTCGATGGATCAGGTCGTTGTAACGCTTGAAACCCAGGGTAATACTTCGTCAGCTTCAGTATTGCTTGCTTTTAATGAGGCGGTTCGCGATGGTCGGATTCAGCGTGGGCAAGTAATTTTGCTCGAAGCTTTTGGGGCAGGATTCACTTGGGGTTCTGCATTAGTCAAGTACTAAATAATAGTTGTGTGATGAGCAAGCAGTTTTATAATTTAGCTTTTGTTTTTCCCGGACAGGGTTCACAGTCTGTTGGCATGTTAACCGAATTGGCTGATAGCTATCCTGAAGTAAAGCTCACCTTTGAACGGGCATCCGATGTGTTAAGTATAGATTTATGGTCTATAGTCACAGAGGATAAGCAGCGTCAGCTCGATCAAACTCACAATACACAGCCTATTATGTTGGCAGCAGGTGTTGCGATATGGGAGGTATGGTGTAAGCGTAGCGGTGTGCGTCCAGCATGGATGGCTGGTCATAGCTTAGGTGAATATACTGCTTTGGTTTGTGCTGAAGCAATGTCTTTTGAAGATGGCATAAAATTGGTGACCGCTAGGGGGCATTTGATGCAGCAGGCTGTCCCAGAAGGTGTAGGTGCTATGGCTGCTATTTTGGGGCTGGATGATTATCAGGTAGTTAATGTTTGTTCTGAAGTCGCAGGTTCCGAGATTGTTTCTGCTGTTAATTTTAATACCCAAGGGCAGGTAGTGATTGCTGGTCATGTTGCGGCTGTTGAAAGAGCGATGGTTGCAGCTAAAAAACTCGGTGCCAAGCGCTCAATACCTATACCTGTTAGTGTACCTTCGCATTGTGCATTGATGCAGCCAGCCGCAGAAAAGCTTGTAGACTATTTGCGAGACATCCAGATTGATACGCCAAAAATAACACTTATTCATAACGTCGATGTCGCTTCCCATAGCGCGCCCGATGTTATCAGAAATGTATTAAAAGAACAGTTATACAAGCCTGTGCGCTGGGTTGATTCCATTAGATTTATGCGCGATCAGGGAGTTACCTGTTTTGTAGAATGTGGTCCTGGTAAAGTTTTGCTTGGACTTAATAAACGCATCGCTAAAGAGTCGGAGCATTTGGCAATTAATGATTCCGAAACAATAAATAAACTGTTGGAACATTTCAATGAGTAAACACATCGCGTTGGTGACAGGTGCCAGTCGAGGTATAGGTAAGGCAATTGCTGAACAGTTAGTCGGGGATGGTTTTTTTGTAGTAGGCACGGCAACATCGGATAGCGGAGCAGATGCTATTTCTGCTTATTTGGGCAAGAATGGCAAAGGCGTTATGCTTGACGTGGCGAATCCAGATTCTGTCGATGCCGTTATTAAAGTGGTTAATGATGAGTGGGGTACGCCGACTATTTTGGTCAATAATGCTGGTATAACCCGTGATAATTTGTTGATGCGCATGAAAGATGATGAGTGGGATGATATTATCAATACTAATCTGACTTCAGTTTTTCGCATGAGTAAAGCAGTACTGCGAGGCATGATGAAAGCCAAAACAGGACGTATTATTAATATTTCATCAGTAGTTGGTGTTACCGGTAATGCGGGACAGGCAAATTATGCGGCAGCAAAAGCAGGAATAATTGGTTTTACCAAATCAATGGCTAAAGAAGTAGGCTCAAGGAACATAACGATCAATACGGTTGCTCCTGGATTTATTGATACTGATATGACCAAGGAATTGAGTGAAGACATTAAAAACGGTTTATTGAATTCTATTCCGCTTTCTAGGTTGGGTTCTGCAAAAGAAGTTGCGCATGCCGTTGCCTTTCTGGCATCCGAGGGTGCATCTTATATTACCGGAGAGACCATTCATGTGAATGGTGGTTTGTTTATGCCTTAATATTGTGACATTGTTGCAATATAAAGTATAATTTGCCGCCGTCTGGGATTGCCGGGGACGGGATTTCCAGAAACACTATAACGACACTTTTGTAAGTTGGACATAAAAACTTACATTGTTTGAGGATAATAATTATGAGTAACATTGAAGAGCGAGTAAAAAAGATTGTTGCGGAGCAACTGGGTGTTAAGGAAGATATTGCTACAGATGCTTCTTTTGTAGATGATCTTGGTGCTGATTCTCTGGATACAGTTGAACTCGTGATGGCTCTTGAAGAAGAATTCGAATGTGAAATTCCAGACGAAGATGCTGAAAAAATCACAACTGTTCAGCAAGCTATTGATTACGTAGAAAAAAACGTTTAATTTAGTTTTTAGTGGATGAGGTTTTTTCATCCACTAAAACATTTCCTGTTTAGTCCTATCCCCCTTCTTTCACGGTAAATTACATTGAGCAGACGTCGAGTTGTAATAACTGGATTGGGTGCCGTTACCCCTTTAGCTAATACTGTTTCAGAGACTTGGGACGGAATTATTAATGGTAAAAGCGGTATAAGTTCAATCGATTCATTTAATATTTCGCCCTTTGCAACCACTTTTGGCGGAGTTATCAGAAACTTTGATATTACCCGTTATATCGCTGAAAAAGATGCCAAACGAATGGATGGTTTTATTCATTATGGTATTGCCGCAGGCTGCCAAGCTTTTGAAGATTGCGGAATTGAAGTGACTGAAGCTAATGCCGAACGTATAGGAGTTGCCGTTGGTTCTGGAATAGGCGGTATCACTGGCATTGAAGAATGCTATGCCCTTTATGAAAAAGGCGGCCCGCGTCGTATATCACCTTTTTTTGTTCCCGGTAATATTACCAACATGATTTCTGGGAATCTTTCGATTAAATACGGATTAAAAGGTCCTAATTACGCGATCGTTACTGCTTGTGCAACGGGTACGCATAATATTGGTGACGCAGCACGCTTGGTTATGTATGGCGATGCAGATGTTATGATTGCTGGAGGTGCAGAGCGTTGTACAACATCTCCGACAGCAATGGGTGGATTTGCCTCGGCAAAAGCGTTATCGCGCCGTAATGATGATCCGCAAGCAGCAAGTCGCCCGTGGGATAAGGATAGAGATGGTTTCGTTTTAAGCGATGGTGCTGGTGTAGTGGTACTTGAAGAGCTTGAACATGCGAAAAGCAGGGGAGCAAAAATTTACGCCGAATTGGTTGGTTTTGGCATGAGTGGAGATGCCTACCATATAACAACACCATCAGAAGGTGGTGAGGGCGCCGCACGTTGTATGCGAAATGCCCTTCGAGATGCAGGCTTAAATGCCATTGATGTTGATTATATCAATGCGCATGGCACTTCTACGCCCGCTGGAGATTTGGGTGAAACTTACGCAATGAAGGCAGCATTGGGCGATCATGCTTATAAAACCGCCATTAGCTCAACCAAATCTATGATCGGTCATTTACTAGGGGCTGCAGGCGGTATTGAAGCTGTATTGACCGCATTAAGTATCAAAAATCAAATTGCACCTCCGACAATAAATCTTGAAAATCAAGATCCTAAATGTGATCTTGATTTTGTGCCTAACATTGCTAGAGAGATGGAAATTAATGTTGCAATGTCTAACTCCTTCGGATTTGGTGGTACTAATGGCACGTTGGTATTTAAACGTTACGGATAGTGTTTTGGGATACTTTTTTTCTAGCACTAATGTTTCTCGTCAATGGTGAAAGCAGGACGCATATTGAAATAACCGATCGTGGTTTTCAATACGGTGACGGATTGTTTGAAACGATCAAAGTCATCAATAAACGACCTGCTTTTGTTGATCTTCACTTAAGCAGATTACAGTCGGGTTGTCGAAGGCTTTACATTCCTCTCCCTGACTTTCAAATACTGATCTTCGAAGCCGAAACGCTCTGTAAACAATTTTGCACTGATAGTTTGGCTGTTCTTAAGCTGATAATAACTCGAGGTTCTGGAGGTCGCGGTTACAGACAGCCTGATTTGATTCAGCCTACTCGGATTCTTAGCTTACATCCTTTTCCTGATTATCCACTTAGTTATCAAACAGAAGGCATCATTGCCCGTTTTTGCGATACTCAATTGGGATTAAATCCTGTACTGGCAGGTATTAAACATCTCAATCGTCTTGAGCAGGTTTTAGCCCGAGCGGAATGGTGTCACTCTTCTATCCAAGAAGGCATCATGCTTGATGTTAATCATCATGTCATTGAAGGTACAATGACAAATCTTTTTTATATCAAAAATAATACGCTTTATACTGCCGAGCTAACATCTTCAGGTGTCGCAGGTATCATGCGCACTATCATCATGACATTGTCCTCTCTGAAGGGACTTGATGTGGTTGAACATGTTTTTACTAAAAATGAGCTGTTATGCGCAGATGAGATTTTTTTTAGCAATTCCATTATTGGTATCTGGCCGGTTAAACAAATCGAAACGCATTATTTTTCAGTGGGTCCAATAACTCGACAAATTCAGCTGTGGATAGACGACATTAAGTATGAAACTTTCAGTGTTGACTAATAAAATTGCTGGTCTTTTTGCTTTAGGCTTGTTTATTTTATGTCTATGTCTATGGTTTTGGAAGGATTATCAATGTGCAGTGCGTACTCCTGTGATTATTGATGAGACGGTCACTGTAAAAGTAGAAAAAGGGGATTCTTTTAGCCAAATAAGCAATAAGTTAACCGCAAAACAGCTTACCATCCAACCCTTCTGGTTTAGGCTACTTGCTATCCAGGATAACGCATTCAAAAAAATAAAAACAGGTGAGTACGAATTAACTCCTGGCATGACGATGCAGGGGATATTGGCGCTATTTGTCTTGGGAAAAACTAAACAATACAGCATTACCTTTCCTGAAGGCTGGAATTTTAAGCAAATACTTCAGAAAATAGAAAATAATCCCTATCTTGAACATACCTTGCAACCTGTTGATAATGAAGTTTTAATGGCTGCTTTAGGTGCAGATATAAAATATCCTGAAGGCGAGTTTTTCCCCGACACCTATTTTTTTGAAAGACATACGACGGATGTCGCGCTATTAAAAAGAGCATATATCAAAATGCATCGTTTGATGCAGCAGCAATGGCTCAAAAGGGACGAAAACTTGCCGTTTAAAACACCTTATGAAGCACTGATATTAGCTTCGATTGTTGAGAAAGAGACAGCAGCTCCCGTCGAAAGGCCTGCAATAGCCGGAGTTTTTATTCGCAGACTCAAGCAGGATATGCCTTTGCAAACGGATCCCACTGTCATCTATGGAATGGGTGATAGTTATTCAGGCGACATTACGGCCAAAGATTTAGCTACAATTACACCTTACAACACTTATCGATTTAAAGGTTTGCCGCCAACGCCTATTGCAATGCCTGGGTTTGAGGCAATATCGGCTGTATTGCATCCTTATCAGGGAGATACACTTTATTTTGTTGCTCGCGGGGATGGAACGCATGTTTTTTCAGCGACATTAGACGATCACAATGCGGCGGTGGATCATTATCAAAGGAAGCCAAAATGATACGCGGAAAATTTATTACTCTGGAAGGTGGTGAAGGTGTTGGTAAAACGACTAATTTGGCGTTTATCAAAGACCATTTACAGCATCATAATATACCCGTTGTCGTTACTCGCGAACCTGGGGGTACTTATCTGGCTGAAAAAATACGTCATTTGCTACTGGATGCCGACAGTGAAGATATTTCAGAACAAGCGGAGTTATTATTGATGTTTGCGGCACGGGCACAGCATATCAAGCATGTCATAGAGCCCGCTTTAGTAAGGGGTAATTGGGTGTTGTGCGACCGCTTCACCGACGCTACTTATGCCTATCAGGGTGGCGGACGAAGCATGAAAGCAAGCATCATAGAATGTTTGGAAAATCTTGTGCAAGGCACATTAAAGCCTGATTTAACGCTATTGCTGGACGCCCCTGTTGAAATTGGTATAGACCGGGCAAGAAAGCGCGGGGCATTTGATCGTTTTGAAATAGAAAAAATAAGTTTTTTTGAACGTGTTAGGCGTGCCTATTTATTGCAACTGGAGCTTCATCCAGAACGTATTAAATTGATTAAAGCTAACCAACCTTTGGTAGATGTGCAACGTGCCATTGTTGACACTTTGCGTGTGCTATTAAGATGACATTGTCGCCATTACTGCCGTGGCAGCAACAAGATTGGGTGCATTTGCAGCGCTATATTAAACAGCAACGCATTCCACAGGCTTTGCTGATTAGCGGAAAAAAAGGCTGGGGTAAGCAACACTTGGTTAACCAGTTTGTTTATTCATTGTTGTGTGCAAAGCCACAGGCTGACGGATTGGCTTGTGGACACTGCCATAGCTGTGGGCTACTCAGCTCAGAAACACACCCTGATTATATGGTTATAAAACCCGATGAGCTGGGCAAATCGCTTACTATAGATCAGATTCGTAATGTTATTGCCCGGTTGACATTAAAGCCTCAGTATGATGGCTATCGGATTGTTATTGTAAATCCAGCTGATGCAATGAATGCAAATGCCGCCAATGCGTTTTTAAAATGCCTCGAAGAACCCACAGAACGCACGGTTATTATCTTGATCAGTGAAAAAACGCAGGCATTACCAGCGACTATTGTTAGTAGATGTCAAAAAATGGCGTTGACTATACCCTGCAGAGCAACCTTGCTTGTTTGGCTGCAACATCAACAGCCTGATTATTCAACGTCTGATATCGAAACTTTGCTGGATTTGGCGCAAAATGCGCCGTTACTAGCGTTGCAATATGCTACTGATGAAACATTAAGCTTGCGCAACACTTGTTTTAGTAGCTGGATGGCGATAGCTGAGCGACGAATCCATCCTGTTATTGTTGCTGAACTGTGGCAAAAAATACCCGAATCCCCTTTGATTTTCTGGATGACATCATGGGTTATTGATATGATCAAATGTATTTATCAGCCAGGGTCGCAGCAATTGTACAATCCTGATTTAAGCAAATCCTTGCAAGCTTTGGCACAGCAGCTAGAATTAAAAGCACTTTATAAATTATATGATCTGTTGCTAATAAGTCGTCAACGTCTACAGACACCAATTAATAAACAGTGCTTATTAGAAGAAATTTTAATCCAGTGGTTTCAACTCAACCAGTGTAAATAATAATGGCAGAATCACCACAAAGACCCGGAATATTGACTCTTTCAATTAAAGATAAAAACTCGTTGTATATGGCCTATATGTCTTTTGTTACCAATGGTGGCTTATTTATTCCTACCAATCGGCAATATGAAATGGGGCAGGAAGTGTTTATGTTATTAAATTTAATGGAAGAAACCGAACGTTTGCCAATCGCCGGAAAAATTATCTGGAAAACACCTCCAGGTTCAGAGAGTTACCGAGCCACTGGTATTGGCGTGCAATTCACCGATCAGGATGGCGGCATCGCACGCAATAAAATTGAAAACTATCTGGCGGGTGCATTGCAATCCGAGCGCCCCACTCATACCTTATAAATCCCCTATGCTGATTGACTCGCACTGCCATTTGGATCGTATTGATCTTGAACCGTATCAAAATGATTTTGGTTGCTTTATGCAGGAAGTGAAAAATAGTCAAATTGAACATTTGTTATGTATTGCCATCGATCTTGAGGCTTATCCAGCGATGTTGGATTTGGTTGCTGGTTACGATAATTGTTCTGTTAGTGTTGGTGTGCATCCCAATGTTCAGGAAGGAAAAGAGCCTAGTGTTGACGAACTTATTGAACTAGGAAAAGCCGATAAAGTTATTGCGATAGGCGAAACCGGACTGGATTATTTTCGTTCCACAGGTGATTTACAATGGCAGCATCAACGTTTCAGAAATCACATTAACGCCGCAAAAGCGCTAAACAAACCACTAATTATTCATACACGGGAAGCTAAATACGATACCCTGCGTATTTTGACTGAAGAAGGTGCCGATGAAGTCGGTGGTATTATTCATTGCTTTACCGAAGATTGGGCGTTTGCCCAACAAGCGCTGGATTTAAATTTCTATATTTCTTTTTCAGGCATAGTGACGTTTAACAGTGCTAAAGACATTCAGGAGGTTGCAAAAAAAATACCGGCCGACCGTTTCCTGATTGAAACAGATTCTCCTTATCTGGCGCCGATGCCGTTTCGTGGACGGCCTAATTATCCAATTTATGTACGCTATGTTGCAGAATATATTGCACAGTTACGTGATACCTCATTTAGCACCATCGCCGAACAATCTACGATAAATTTCTATAGGTTATTTAAAAATCTCCCTTTATGACCTATAGGTTATTAAGCCCACTTTGAAAAAAAGGGGATTGAATGTACTTTAATTAAAAGAAAAACCCTTAACGGAGAATGGATTTATGAGTATTTCATTAAGTAAAGGCGGTAATATCAGTCTGTCCAAAACTGATCCCAGTCTTAAAAATGTGATTGTCGGTTTAGGTTGGGATGCGCGACCTACGGATGGTGCAGATTTTGACTTGGATGCCAGCGCCTTTATGGTCAAAGACGATGGCAAAGTGCGTTCTGACAGTGATTTTATTTTCTACAACCAAGCCCAGTCGACTTGTGGATCAGTCGAACATACCGGTGATAATCGCACCGGTGCAGGCGATGGTGATGATGAATCGGTTATCGTTTTACTTGATAAAGTGCCGGTCGATATTCAACGCATCGTTTTTACTGTTACCATACATGAAGCCGAATTGCGTAAACAGAATTTCGGTCAAGTGTCACAAGCGTTTGTGCGCATTGTCAATAAAGATTCAGGACAAGAAGTGACCCGTTATGATTTGAGTGAAGATGCTTCTATTGAAACGGCAATGATATTTGGAGAAATATACCGGCATGCCGGTGAATGGAAATTTAAAGCAGTCGGGCAAGGCTATGCTGGCGGATTGGCGGCTTTAGCGCGTCAATACGGCATTAGCATCTAACCAGCGCAGTATCAACCTCACATTAATTTACATAATTAGGAGACTATCATGGCTATATCACTTACTAAAGGCGGTAACGTAAACCTAAGCAAAGAAGCACCAGGTTTAAATAGAATCATCGTAGGCTTAGGGTGGGATGCCCGTTCGACCGATGGTGCTGCATTCGATCTGGATGCTAGTGCATTCTTGGTTAAATTGGACGGCAAAGTTCGTTCAGACAGCGACTTCTGCTTTTTCAATAACAAAGTGGTTGCCGATGGCGCAGTCCAGCACATGGGCGACAATACCACGGGCGAGGGCGATGGCGACGATGAAACTGTTAAAGTGGAACTGTCTAAAATTCCAGCCGATTTAGATAAAGTCGTGTTTACCGTGACCATTTACGATGCCGAAACACGTAAACAGAATTTCGGGCAAGTAAGCCGTGCCTATATCCGTATCGTCAATGAAGAAGGTGGGCAGGAAATCGCCCGTTATGACTTGAGCGAAGATGCGTCAGTTGAAACAGCAATGATTTTTGGCGAGATTTATCGCATTGGCACTGATTGGAAATTCAAAGCAGTGGGTCAGGGTTTTGCGGGTGGCTTGGGGCCTTTGGCAACATCGTTTGGCGTTAGCGTTTAAATCTGATAGGAATCTTAAGATGGCTATTAATTTACAAAAAGGACAAAAAATTTCTTTGTCCAAAGAATCCGGTGGTGCCTTGAGCAAAGTTATCATGGGGTTGGGTTGGGATGCCAAAAAGTCTGGCGGAGGCATGTTAAAAGGTCTGTTTGGCGGTGGTGGCAGCGACTCGATTGATTTGGATGCCTCTTGCGTTATGTTTGATGACAATAACAAGGCTGTCGACACTATTTATTTCGGGCACTTAAAAAGTAAAGACGGTAGCATTGTCCATACCGGCGATAACCGTACAGGTGACGGTGACGGTGATGATGAGCAAATTTTGGTTGATCTCGACAAAGTGCCCGCCAGCGTTAAATCTTTGGTGTTTACCGTTAACTCGTTTACCGGACAAACGTTTGATGCAGTGGAAAATGCCTATTGCCGCATGGTAGACAGCAGCACAAAAAATGAAATCGCCCGCTATACGCTGAGTGCCCAAGGTTCGCATACGGCACAAATCATGGCGAAAGTTTACCGCCACAACGGTGAATGGAAAATGCACGCCATCGGTGAAAATGGTACAGGACGCACCATCGAAAACCTGTTGCCCCAAATTATTATCCATCTCTGAGACTGATGAGAATCTGGTTTAACAAAACCTTTTCGACGATCAGCGCAGTGCTTAACAATCTTCGCCAGTCTTTACCGGCTGGTGAGGTTACGCTTGTCTGTACGCATACCCACAGCACTGCAGCGGTATTTTTGGCAGCTGACGAATATTATCTTGAACCTTCTGATTTAACCGAACGCGACTATCTTGAGTGGTGTCTGGATTTTTGTCGCCAGTACAATATTGGTTTGTTCTGGCCGGGCAAGGAAGCTGTACTGGTTAGTCAACATCATTTTTTGTTTCATGCCATTGGTGTTCAAGTGATGTCGGTGGCTGATTATGAAACGCTCACGTTATTGCATAACAAAGCAGATTTTTATGCCACATTGCCAGCAACAGTTGCGGCAACTATGGATTTTTTAGCCGTTAATGATAGTGCTGGTTTCGATAACGCGGTTGCTTTATTGTCTGCAAAACATGCCAATTTATGTGTTAAACCCGCCGTTTCGGTATTTGGTTTGGGTTTTCGAATTTTGGATACTCAACGCGATAGCATTAGCCAATTACTTGAAGGTGTGGAATATCAAATTCCATTACACGACTTGAGGCAGGGCATGGTCAATACGCCACAATTCGATACCTTGCTGGTGATGGAGCATTTAGCCGGACCTGAATGGAGTGTCGATTGTGCCGGTCGGTACGGCGAATTATTATGTGCCGTACAGCGTAAAAAATCGCAATTTATCGGGCATGGTCAAAGCATCGACAACAATGCTGAAATTGCGGGCATGGTAACTAGATTAACCGCGCATTATCGTCTGAATGGCTTATTCAATATTCAATTTAAAGAAGGTGTCCAAGGGCCGCGTTTGTTAGAAATCAACCCGCGTCCTTCCGGTGGTTTTGGCATGGCGTGTTTATCGGGCGCTAATCTCGCGCAGCTTGCCTGGCAAGCCATCAAAGGTAAAGTGATTGAACCGCCTGTCATTCAGTATGGGCTTAAGGTGACTGAAATCAATATGCCCGCAGTGTTGCGAGATTGATTGTACACAGTGTGATGTAACACGAGGCGCTACGTTCAAAACCTGATCCAGAGCTTATCAACACGACTTAAATACCATGCAAAAAACACTAACGGTTAAACTGGATACCGGCATACTCCAGCTCACGATAGCGCCTGGGCGTATCCCTCTCAAACGTTTATTAGGATTTGCTGCCCGTGTTAGCAGTAAGCGCAAGTTTTTGCTGGTTAGCAAGGTCTTGGGTAAGCATTATCCGGTATCGCCAATAATGATGCGCTGGTCTTATCGAGCATTAGCGCGGGCTGTACTTAAATGCGGGGTAGGGGATAGCTCATTATGGATAGGCATGGCGGAAACGGCGACGGGTCTAGGTTATGGCGTTTTTGCAGCGGCTAGCGATGTCGGCGTGCAAAAAGCGCTGTTCATGCAAACCACACGTTATCATCTTGATGGTATGGAACGCTTGGCATTCGATGAAGCCCATAGTCATGCTACTGACTTTTTTCTGTATTATCCTGAGCAACCTGATTTTCGGCAGCGATTTTTAAAGGCACAAACCCTAGTGTTGATTGATGATGAAATCAGCACGGGTCGTACTTTTTTACGGCTGATTAATGCCTATCAAGCCGTTAATCCAGGTTTACAAAAAGTGTTTATCGTCAGTCTGGTCAATTTTGCCCATCCTGATGATCGTGCGTTATTGGAAGCGCAAGCCGGGGTTGTCGTGGAATGGGTGTGCTTTCGGGAGGGGTTGCTGCATTTTGACGACAGTCAGAATACCGCGCTAGATAACATTGTTGTCAACGTATCGGGTAATGGTGCTTGTAAAAAGTATGTGTTGGCTTGGCCAGGGCGATGGGGGATCGAGGTTCCGATACAGCTAGAATCTGGTGTGGTTGATGCGTTATTGCCGCTGCTTAAAAACGTTATCGATGACTTCCGACCGATACTGGTGTTAGGGTCAGGTGAGTGCAATACACCCGCCTATCTATTAGGATGCGATCTGGAAGCGAAAGGTTTTAACGTGAAAGTGCAAAGCACGACGCGTTCACCTATTCATCAGGGTAATGATATTGCACTGGTTTGCCAGTTTGAAGATAACTATGATGATGGTATCCCCAATTTTATTTACAACCTGAATCCTGCGGCTTATCGTGAAATTATTTTGTGCCATGAAACACCGATGTGCGCATCACTGCTAGAGCGTTTGCAGGCATGGCAAGCGATCAGCGCACGCTTTGAACTTAACCCAGATATGACTCACCATGCAAAGCTACATTTTTTTAGACCTTGATGACACCTTGTTTCAAACCTTGAGAAAATGCACGTCTGATGCAAGCAATAATACGTTGGCAGTGCGGGCATTTTTGCCTGATGGCACACCTAATTCATTTGCCACGCGCAAGCAACAATGGCTGTGGCAATGGCTGGCGAAAGGTTTCAGGATTGTGCCAGTGACTGCGCGTGATATGGGGGCTTTCCGTCGTGTCAATTTGCCATTTCAAGAAGAAGCGGTATTGAATCACGGTGCGGTCGTTTTAGACAATCAGGGCGCTATTGATAAGGTCTGGATGGACAGGATTCTGCAAAAACTACCTGCCTATCATGATAAATTAATGATGGTATGGGAAAAGGTTGAAGCTTATTGTCACCTTCATACTGGCTTTAAACCGCGTCTAGTGGATGATTTTGACATTACTTGGTATGGTGTTATCAAGCATAATGACGGCACTGAAGCGACCCTTAAAAAATTGTTGGAGAGTGTCATTAAGCCGCACCCGTCTATTTGCGATGGCAGTTTATATTGGCATCTGAACGGCAACAATCTTGCCATATTGCCCCGTATCATCAATAAAGAAAGCGCTGTCAGCTATTTACTAGATAGCTATAAACAGCAATATTCAGAAATTTTAACTTTTGGCGCCGGCGACAGTAGAACCGATGCGCCGTTTCTGGCCTTATGCGATTACGCATTGATCCCAAAAAACACGCAATTATTTAATACGTTGGTCGCCGTTTAATGACAGCACTAATGCCGCTTTCAGGCAGCTATGCACCGGATGATGTCAGATTTTTGCTGACACCGATCACGATGCCGGACACGCCCGTGTCTATCAAAGAAGTCTTGATCCAGTCTGGTCAAAAACATTATTCACAAATGTTGTCGTATGAAGCGTTGCCGTCCGAAGACTATCTGGCGTTGTTTTATCAGGCAATGGCGGCGAATAAAATGCGTGTCGCAGAGCATGTGGTCATTTTGGCCGAACGTATTCTGGCAACACGACCTCACGGTATCACGCTGGTCTCATTGGCACGGGCTGGAACGCCTATGGGGGTGTTGCTCAAACAGGTGATTAAGCGTTATTTCAATACCGATGTTGCTCATTATTCGATTTCGATACTCCGTGATGTTGGTATGGATTTGAATGCACTGCGTTTTATCGTGCAGCATCATGCGCCGGAAACGCTGGTATTTGTCGATGGTTGGACAGGGAAGGGCATCATTGCAGGGCAATTGGCAACTAGCTTGCAACAATTTGCCCAGACAGACGGGATTAATATCCCTGCTGAGTTGTATGTATTAACCGATTTATCCGGTTGTGCGGCCGTGGCGGCATCGTCAGAAGATTATTTAATTCCGTCGTGCATTTTGAATGCAACGGTATCAGGCTTAGTCAGCCGTTCGGTTTATGATGAACAATTAATCAGAGCGACTCAATTTCACGGCTGTGTGTATTACGATCAATTTGAAGCGCATGATTTATCAACGTATTTTGTTGATGAAATACTTGCCAGTATTGATTTTATTTGGAAAAACTCAACCTATCGGCCGCCTATTGAATTGAACCATCAACAATTGCAAGCCATCTCACAAACGCTGTTACAGCAGCTTGCCGAGCGTTATCAAATTAGTCGGCAGCATTACATCAAGCCAGGCATCGGCGAAGCAACGCGAGTGTTATTGCGTCGCGAAGCCAGATTACTGCTGTTACAAGATATTGAATCAGAAGCAACCTTGCATTTACGTTGGCTGGCAGAGTCCAGGTCAGTCCCGATAGAAGTGTGTAGTGAGCTTCCGTATCGCGCCGTGGCGTTAATCAAAGAGATACATAATGACTAGACAATATACCGCTCAGCCTAAAGCTTTTTCGCCGTGGTGTTTAGGTGCGCCACTTTATATGCCCGCCCATCGTATTGATTTGATGGATATTGCCAATGGTGAAAAACTCCCAGGGCTACGATCAATGATATTTTGTACTGAGGATGCCGTGTCTTATCGCCAAGTTGATAGCAGCTTGCGTCATTTAGGATTATGTTTGCAAGGTTTTAGAGACACACCCAATCGTTTTCGTTTTATTCGCGCCAGAAATCCTGAGATTCTGGCGCGATTACTTGACCTTCCTGATATTGAAAAAATCGATGGTTTTGTGTTGCCAAAATTTAACGAAGATGTATTTGATGCTTACTTTGATCAATTGCAAGGAACCTCCTTTAAAGTCATGCCAACGCTGGAAACTAAAGATGTATTTGATTACACGGCGATGAGCGCCTTACGTAAAGGCTTGTTACAAGATACTATTTTTCCGCGTATTTTAATGTTGCGGATAGGCGGTAATGATTTGATGAATCTGCTGGGACTGCGACGTTCACGCGGATTAACACTTTATGATACGCCGATGAGTCAAGTGATCTCGCAGCTGGTAATGATATTCAAACCCTACGACTTTTCGATTTCGGCACCGGTATTTGAATATCTGGATGATATGGCAACGTTATCAAAAGAAATTCAGCTTGATTTAGCGCATGGTTTGACGGGTAAAACGGCGATTCATCCTAGCCAAATTTCTGCTATTGAAGCCGCTTACGAGGTTGATAAAGAAGATTATGAAATGGCATTGAGCCTTTGTGAGCGCGATGCGCCAGCTGTTTTTAAAATGCACAATGCAATGTGTGAAGTTGCTACGCACCAGCAATGGAGTAAAACCATTATCAATAGACAAGCGTGTTATGGTGTTAAAATCGCCATGCCGCTTGATGGGTATGCTGAATTATCTGTTTAATCGGTATTTGTTTAAGCCACACCAATCTCACCACCCTTACCCTTCCAGGAGTACATTATGAGTTTCGATAATTTTTTAAACCAATTAAAAACCAAAGCCAACGAATTAAAAACGGATGTCTTAAAATTTAAAAATAAGAATTTTCTTAATGCAGCAATGGCAGGTTCTGCATTGATTGCAATAGCTGACGGCAGTGTCAGTGCCGAAGAAAAGCAAAAAATGATTAAATTTATTGAAGGGCATGATGCGTTGTCTATTTTCACTACCAGCGATGTGATTAAAGCGTTTCAAGAATTTATAGGACAGCTCGAATTTGACAAAGACATCGGTGAAGCTAAAGCCTATCAAGCTTTAGGTAAAATGAAGTCGGATGTAGAGGCATCACGGTTATTAATGCGTATGATTATTGCCATTGCCGCTTCTGATGGTAATTTTGACGCCTCTGAAAAAAATGTGGCAGCTAAGATAGCCAGAGAATTAGGGCTTAACCCGTCTGAATTTGAATTGGCATAACGGTCTGATTAATTTAGACGGGTTAATGGGCGATCTGTAGTCGCCCTTTTTATACACAAAAGGCTGGAATTGTATGTTGATTAATAATTCTCTATGATTGCTCCTTTATTTGTAGTCATTCACGTTAACTATATATACCCGGAGACAAAATGAAATTAATAACTGCGATCATTAAACCATTCAAAATGGATGACGTGAGAGAAGCATTATCTGAGATAGGCGTTGCAGGAGTAACGGCGACGGAAGTTAAGGGGTTTGGCCGTCAGAAAGGTCATACTGAATTGTATAGAGGCGCAGAGTATGTCGTCGATTTTCTGCCAAAAGTTAAGCTGGAAATTGCGGTTGCTGATGATGTGCTAGAAAAAGCCATTAGCGCTATTGTTAAAGCGGCCAATACTGGAAAAATTGGTGATGGCAAAATATTTGTGACCAGCTTGGAGCAAGTTATTCGAATTAGAACAGGTGAAACCGGAGAGGACGCCATTTAACACAGGTAAAAAAAGGGAAGAACAATGTTGTCTACGAAAAATGTCAGCCTGTTAATAGGGTTGCTATTTATCCCTGGGCTGGCTTTTGCCGATCAGCTCAATCAGGCTAACACCGTTTGGGTGCTAACCTCTACGGCGCTAGTTTTGTTTATGACCATTCCAGGGTTGTCACTGTTTTATGCTGGATTGGTCAGAAGCAAGAATGTGTTATCGGTATTAATGCAATGCTTTGCTATTACTTGCTTGGTTTCGATACTTTGGCTTGCCGGTGTTTACAGTTTTATTTTTACTGACGGCGGTGATCTGCAAAATTTGATAGGCAGTGCTTCGAAAGCTTTTTTGCCTGACATTAGTGCAGATTCATTGACGGGCGATATTCCTGAAACCGTGTACTTCATGTTTCAAATGACTTTTGCCATCATCACCCCAGCATTAATAGTTGGTGCTTTTGCCGAACGTATGAAGTTTTCAGCAATGCTTTGGTTTAGTGCTTTATGGCTGATTATTGTTTATGCACCTGTATGCCATTGGATTTGGGGTGGTGGTTGGCTGGCTGATCTGGGAGCGATGGATTTTGCTGGTGGTATTGTTATTCATGTCAACGCTGGAGTTGCCGCGCTAGTATCTGCTTTGGTGTTGGGTAATAGAAAAGGTTTTCCAAGTACGGCGATGCCACCGCACAACATGACGATGGTGGTTACCGGAGCAGGGATGCTATGGGTAGGTTGGTTCGGCTTTAATGCCGGTAGTGCATTAACGGCAGATGGACATGCAGGCATGACGATGTTGGTGACGCATATCGGTGCGGCTTCCGGTGCGTTGACATGGATGTTTATTGAATGGAAACGTTTTGGTAAGCCCAGTGTTTTGGGTATTGTAACCGGTATGGTTGCAGGGCTTGGCACCATTACGCCGGCATCCGGTTTTGTTGGACCGTTAGGTGCGCTGGTGATTGGTGTGACTGCCGGTATGGTGTGTTTTTATGCGACACAGTACGTTAAACGTACGTTAAAAATTGACGATTCTTTGGATGTGTTTCCCGTACATGGTGTCGGTGGTGTCACTGGTTCATTGTTAACCGGTGTTTTTGCCTCTGCTAACCTAGGGGGAATCGGTTTGGCTGAAGACGTTACCATTGTCCATCAAATCAGTATTCAAGCATTAGCCATTGTAGTTACTATCATTTGGAGTGCAGTATTCAGTTATCTGATTCTTAAGGGGTTGGATAAATTGATAGGTTTGCGTGTTACTGCGGATGAAGAGGTACAAGGACTTGATACTATTCTGCATGAAGAAACAGGCTATCTTGACTTATAGTTTGTTTTATAGCGTGTTCTCTCAACAAACAGGCGACCTTTAAAGTCGCCTTTTTTGTTTATAATGAACGCTACATAGGTAATAAACTAGGGTTTTATGAATATTCGACATGCCATATTTATTATTGCAAAAGCTTTAGTCATCTCAGGCATCCTTTTGGTAGTGATGATTTCAGTTGGCTTTTTTGCTTTTCCGCCACTATTGAAAGCTAAATTACCGGAAATTATTAAGCAATACACTGGTCGCACGTCATCTATTACCCGCGTTCAACTTGGCTTGTTTCCCTTAGCGCTTAAACTACAGGGCTTCGATATTAAAGAACAGAATACGCAACCTTTCGCCTCGTTTGATACGCTTTATCTTCAAATTGATCCGTATCTATCAATTTTACAAAAAACGCTGATTATAAATAAAGTCAAACTGGATAAGCCTTACCTGCATATTGCTAGACAGCAAGAGGGTACCTTTAATTTTAGTGATCTCATTAAAAATAAAACACCTGCTCCACCAGCTTCCAAAAACAGTACCTTATTTCCAATTACGATCACCAAGCTATCACTTTCAGCAGGTCAGTTGGTATGGGACGACCGTTATGCAGGTCAAGCTATTACTGAAACAGTAACGCCTATACAGCTTGATATTGATGATTTTACAACGCGGACAGAGGGACAATCTCGACTTATCTTAGCACTTGCTTTTGCTTCTGGTGGTCGTCTTCATTGGGAAGGTGATTTCGGTATCAATCCTTTCGTTTCAAAAGGACGTATCAAGTTGGACGATTGGCGTCTACAAAAAATGCCAATGTCAGCTATGCAGCTCAAGAATCTACAAGGGGCTATGCAACTTGATACCGATTATCAACTCAGTGCAGCCGAAGGTAAGGTAAAACTGTCGATCAACAAGGCCATAATAAATGCCCATGATGTCCAGTATGAGGCCGATGGACGCACATTTAAACTGGCAGATTTTACGCATGATAGCGATTTGTCATTGCTTTACGCTAGCAACAACTGGCAACTTGATGTCAACAATGTCGGAATCATTAGTCACAATCTTCGTGTACAAGAAAAAAAATTGTTGGGTAAACTGTCTGATTTGGCACTGGAAGCCGCCTACAAAGTGACTTATGCCAATCATAGTTTGAATGTCATGATTAGTCAGGGCAAAGTTGATAGTAAAGGTTTGCAATTGTCAGAACACACTAAGCCGCTGTTTGCTATTCCTGTGCTTGCCTTTAAGGGTATCGCATTTAACCTGAATGATCGGCGGTTGAGTGTTGCTTCTGTGTCCGCTAACGATGCGACTATTAAAGCTGGGCTGAATACTGACGGTCGTTTTAATTATCAAGCTTTGCTGCCTGCAACCACCACCACTCTGCAATCTCCTCTCAGTGCCGATCAGCAAAAACCCTCTTGGCAACTTGCCGCTGACATGATTACCTTGAATCGCTGTTCACTCGATTTTGAAGACCAGACTTTGCCAAAACCATTTACATTTCATATCAAACCTATTGATTTCAAACTGACCGGTTTTAGTAATCAAAGCAAGACTAAATTACCTTTTCAGCTTAATGCTGGCATTAACAAGAATGGCACTATTAATTTAAACGGCAGTGTAACCATGACCCCGCTCATCGCTGCTACCCTGGATATTGATGTTAAAAACATTGATTTAGCGAGCTATCAGACCTATTTCGACCGCTTTATTCGCCTGGATGTTGTTGATGGACTGCTGGCAATTGATGGTCAAGTAACACTTGAAAAACGCGATAAACTGGCGTTTACATTTACCGGTAATACCGGAATTACTGAGTTTTTAACGCGAGATCAGCGTGTACATAAAGATTTTGTAAAATGGGAGAACCTAAGCTTAAAAGACATCAACATTGACTCATCAGCCAATCGTTACACAGCACAGACACTGGTGATTGATAAGCCTTATGCCAGAGTGACCATTAGAAAGGATAAGACCATCAATTTTTTTGGTCTCCTAATTGCCGACGAACGTCAATCTGAACCTGCCGTTAACAAAGATGAAGTCAATTCCGCTTACTTTAAACTGGGTAAGATTCAAATTACCGATGGTTATTCGGATTTTACCGATTTATCGCTGATTTTACCGTTTTCCGCACATGTACAAGGCTTGGATGGCGGTGCAAATGGCATTTCTTCAGAAAAAAATGCCCAATTTAATGTCATGTTAAAAGGTAACGCCTACGATTTGGCGCCAGTTGATGTTAGCGGCAAAATTAGTCCTTTTCTCGGCGATTACCATGTCTCAATCAATTTTAAAGGATTGCCCATGCCTCTGGTTTCCCCTTACATGGTGCAATTTGCCGGATATAAAGTTGAAAAGGGCAAAATGTCGCTGAAGCTGGATTATAAAATTGCAAACAAACAATTGACTGCCAGCAATAATTTATTAATCGATCAATTTGAATTGGGCGAGAAAGTAGACAATCCCAATGCGGTATCATTACCACTTAAGCTGGCTGTCGCGCTGCTTAAAGATTCCAGTGGCAGAATAAAATTTGATGTGCCAATTACCGGCAGTTTGGAAAATCCGCAATTCAGTCTGGGCGCTATTATTGCTGATGCTTTGGTTAATGCGATTGGTAAAGTTGTGACTTCACCCTTTAGTGCCATTGCGTCACTGATCGGCAGTACACAAGATTTAAGTGCGGTCAGCTTTAATCCGGGTAGCTCGATATTAAGCACCCAACAAGAAGCGAAGCTTGCCGAAGTATCAAAAGCATTGCAGGAACGTCCGCAATTATCACTGGAAATTAAAGGCACAACTTCTCAGCAACAAGATTGGCCCGCAATAAGTGATGATGCGTTATACGATCAGTTAAAAATACGGCGGGCGGCAGAAATTAATCAAAAAGGTGTAAAAATCCGCCCGGAATATATAGCACTTACTGCGGAAGATTATCGACGTTTATTGGCAGATTTGTTTATCGAAAAATTTCCGTTGCTGGCAGAAAAATCATTTTTAGGCACGCCAGAATTAAAAGTACCGCAAACTGCCGATTTTTATGATGTCGCCAAACAAAAGTTGCTAGAAGTGATTAACCCTGAACAGGAACGGCTTAAAGAGTTGGCCGCACATAGAGCGCAGACTATCGCAAAATATATTGTCCAAAAAGGTGACATAGCTCAAGAACGGGTTTTTATACTCGACCCTGTGGTTAATCCTGGTGACGATGCCAAAGAAATCATTAGCGTGTTATCGTTAAAAGCAAATTGAATTATATTTCGAGTATTTTTTGTTAGGGCGACTAAATTCGCATCTACAGTTTTTTAAAGCCTTCTTCTGGAATATTCTGGAAGAAGGCTTTTTGTTTTACAGGACGTTCATTTTGCTAGCAGTAGATGCGACTTCACTTGTGCCCCAAGGTATTCCGGTGTTGAAAACGCACGCAGATTAATGTGGTATTTTTGACGATCATTTCAGGCAATCCATCACATTAGCCAATAGCCTTTTTTGTTACTCTGTATTCGCAGTAACAATTACCCCCATCTATAAAAATTGGAGTGTGC
The DNA here is from genome assembly GCA_947504985.1 of Methylococcaceae bacterium. GTDB lineage: Bacteria > Pseudomonadota > Gammaproteobacteria > Methylococcales > Methylomonadaceae > Methylovulum. The sequence goes on from CANNKH010000003.1 coordinate 27,560, forward strand.
AACATGTTTATCAATCAAAGAAAGTTGGTGTCCAGCTTATGTTTACTTACCGTCAGTGCCGTGTCCATGCCGGGGGCTATCGCCGCCGATAGGGAAATTGGCGGTTATGTTGATCGTGCGGAAAGCCGGTTTGTTCGTAATGTGTGGAATTTTGTCAAAAATTTCCAAGGCTTTCAAACCATCGGCGCTAATCGTTATAAAAATGTTCAATATTATTGGGCAGAACCCTATATGTTCGACAGTTCACATGAAAATTATGTCGATAAAATGGATTTGGCCTTTTTTGCTGGTCACGGTAGTTCATATTACATCCAGACTAATCAAAGCACAGGTCAAGGTGTTGATTTAAGAACAGTTCCTGCTTATGGTGATTTGGCTAATAACGGGGATTTAGAATTTATGATTATTGAATCTTGTAGTACGGTGGCCACAGCGCCTGATGCAGCAGATTGGTGGACACCCTATTCACCGATGTTCCAAGGCTTACATCAATTGGTAGGTTTTCGCACGCTTAGCTACTCTGACAACAGCATTCCAAACAATTATGCCAATAAGCTAAAAGCGAACGGTGGCGTATGGCAATCATGGTTTGCTGCCCTCAACGAGGAGCGCTATTTTGCAGGCAGTTCAAACGCCGCTTATCCAGGTATGGGCAGCGCGATCATGTATACCTCCACTGAGAATGATCGACTTGGCGCTTATGCCGCCGATCCTGCCGGTGGCACAGCAGGTATGAAAACTTGGTGGCAGTATTAATTCTTATCCTTAACGGAGTACCCTCATGAACGCGAAAAAACTTATTTCAACCCTCCTTTTAATCGCTGGAAATGTTGGCCTTATCGGTACACAAGCATTTGCAGAAACAACTACCGAAAACTTGTTTCTCTACAGCTTTGAGGAAGCCCCGATTCTTAACGTCGAGGCATCGCAAACATTAATGAAACAATTTTTGGATGGTGAATCAGTCGATAGGCTTAATCCATCACCAGACAAAACAGTACGCTATGTTTCACCTAATGATGTTAATACCACTTTTGAACATAATCTTGTGACGGGAGACCTTCGATTTCACCGCAATTTTGCCCGTTACCTGGGGGATTTTGCGCCTGAACTTCCTTCAACAGAGGAAGCTATAAAAGTGGCGGAACTTTTTCTCGAAGAAAATAAATTGTTACCCGCTAACCCATCGGAATTAAAAATTGCCCATATTGGTGGATTACGTACCACAACCTTAATCGACGAAAATCATGCTGGACCAGTTATTGATAAATTAATTACACTGAATTATTCTCGTGAAATCAATGGAGTCCCTGTTATTGGTCCAGGATCAAAGCTAATTATAGATATTGGTGAAAAAGGTGAAATTCTTAGCTTGACAAGGCATTGGCGGGAATTATCTCCGAAGGGACGTGAAATCAGTCCTGGGGATATGAATTCTTTAGATGAAGCACAGCGGTTAGTTGCGCTACAAATCAGCAAAGAATTTGGAGAGAAAGCCACCTTTGAGCTAATCGGATCACAGACGGCTTATTTCGATAATAATGGCCGGTTGCTGCAACCGGTATACGCTTTCCAGACTAAAGTTTTCTTGCCAGATGAGCAGGCACAAGCGTTCGAGTACCTCAGTGTCATTCCTGTCCTGAGAAAATCACCAGAACAATTAAATCTGACTAAACTGGATACGAAAGCATTGCGTACGCTGAAAAATGGAGATGCGACCTTGTTCGGAAGACCCGGAAAGCTGGATTAATAGGCTGCAAAGTTGCCGTTTAAGTAATGGGTAAAAAACAACTTTGTTACTTCCGTTGGATGTCATGACTGTCAGTCCTTAAAGGACTGGCAGTCATTATATTGCCGAGGGTGTCGTACTTGTTTTAAGACCTCAAAGATAATTGCTTTCAGGTTGATGAGCGGTTATCAACTAACACTTTAAGTTGTTGTCCTGGACGAAGGCCTTTACTGAGTACTTCCACGTTCGATTTGCGTAAATCACTCAAAGGTACGTTAAATTTTTTGGCGATTTGTATCAATGAATCGCCCTGGGCTACCTTGTAATGAACAAGGCGAATGGAAGAAGAGGAAGCGAGCTGAGGATTGGCCGATTTAATGGCGAGTTTTCGCCCTGGAACTAAAGCTGTTTTTAACGTAATTTTGTTCCAATCAGCAATATCTTTGGGTGTTGCGGAAAACCGTTGGGAAATATTCCAGAAAGTATCGCCTTTCTTTACCGTATAAAACTGATTACTGGCGACTTGATGGTTAGTTGTTTTTGAATCAAAAACGTGTTGAATACGTTTACCGGCGACAGGAATTTGTAATGTGCTACCCGATCGTACGGAATTAGAGGTTAAATGGTTAGCTTGGCGCAGGTTATTAATCGTTGTATGGTTTTTCTCGGCAATCATTGCCAAGGTTTCCCCCGATTTAACCTTATAACGATTAGCAATAGTATGAACGTCCTCGCGTTTAATTTCGGTAGCCTTGCTTTCATTACGCTGAACCTGCGCAACAACGGTCGTCTCCGTGCGTATTTTGTTTAAATCAACCCGTTCACCAAAGGGGAGTTGAGCCAGATTTCTTTTGAAAGATTGCGCCCGATCAACGGGAACTAATAAACGATGTGGTCCTTGAGGCGCGGTACAGGATTTATTAAAACCAGGATTTAGTTTTACAAATTTATCATAAGGGGTATTCGCCAATTGCGCTGCTTTATGTAAATCCAGCGGGGATTTTATATCCACTACTTCAAAATAAGGTTTATTAGGGATATGTTGCAAATGAATATTGTATTCTTCTGCATTAGCAAATATTTTGGCAATGGCCAATAACCGAGGCACATAATCCACCGTTTCTTCAGGTAAGCTTAATGACCAGTAATCGGTTGGCAAGTTACGCTCTTCATTTTTTTCGATAGACTTTCTTACTCGACCTTTTCCGCAGTTATACGAGGCAAGGGCAAGCAGCCAATCGCCATCAAAGGTTTCACTCAATTCTTTAAGGTAGGTTGTTGCCGCTTTGGTTGAAGCATAAACATCACGACGACCGTCATACCAGGCATTTTGTTGCAAGCCATACTCTTCACCGGTGGAAGGTACAAATTGCCAAAGTCCTGAAGCATCGGCATGTGAATAAGCGTCAGGTACGAATGCACTTTCAACAACCGGCAATAATGCCAATTCTCCAGGAATATTTTTTGCCTCGACTTCATCAAGAATATGATGCAGATAAGGTTCTGCACGTTGCTGGATGATCGCCAAAGAAGCAGGATGTTGCAAATACCAATTGACTTCTTCATCAATTCGGTAATGTTCAATCTCGGGTAACGAATATAACGACAATAAACGATCCCAGACGGTGTTACGGTTTGTTAATGCAGTTTTGGATTTATATTTGCCGAATTTGAGGCGGGAACTGGCGTGTGGGTATTGCTCATAAAGGCCACTTTGTTCGTCAGTGTTTGAATTACCAGGTAACTGATCACTGAGGCTGAGCGGTTTTTCAGAGGTTCCTGAACAGCCTGCTGCGAGCAGCGCCAGCAAAATTAATAGAAAATTAACTGACCTGTTAAAATTAACATGCATCATCTTAAGCCTAAGCGTGTAGTTTAAATAAGGTTTCTAGTATATCTTGCTTTTCTTGAAAAACATCATCCTAATGTCGCATTGAGTGTACACATGAAGCGTAACTTTCTATTTAATTGGTATCAAACGCCCAGAGGCAAGCTACTAAAAGCGCTTGAAGCTGACTACTTAAAACGCGCCATTACGGTGAGTTGTCAGCAAACAGTTTTACAGATCGGCGGACTGGGTTGGGAAGATGAGTTTATCGATTGTACGTTGTACAAATATTACACCATATTAGATGCTAAAAATCTGGGCTGTCCCACTGCCCGCCAGATTCAGGCTAAGGCTTTTAGCTTGCCACTGAAAAGCGACAGTGTTGACATGATTATCGTGCCGCATTTGTTGGAGTTTGATAGTTACCGTTTTCAAACTATGCGTGAAATCGAACGTGTTTTGAAACCAGAAGGTATTGTTTTAATAATGAATTTTAATCCTTGGAGTATTTGGATTAGATACCAGTTCCTATGGGAAAGAAAATGGTCTGATTCTTGGCGAGGGCATTTTATTGGTCGATCAAGAGTGTTGGATTGGTTGAAATTGCTGAATTTTGAAGTCACGGTATCATCAGAATTTTATTTGGATAATGTTAAATCCATGCACGGAAAATTTATAACTAACAGTAGCGCTTTATCCTCAACCGCTTATGCCATTAAAGCGATAAAACGCCGTTACAATCTAATTCCTCTGACACCTGTTAAAAATGAGTCCCCCCTTCTGGTTCTCGCTAATTCAATTAATCCCACCGTACAGAAAAATAAGCATGACTAATCTTGTCGTTATTTATACCGATGGCGCTTGTCGCGGCAATCCAGGACCCGGCGGCTGGGGCGTTACCCTTGAGTTTAAGGGTAAGCTTAAGGAACTTTATGGCGGTGAGCCTGAAACAACCAACAACCGCATGGAATTAATGGCGGCCATACAAGCCTTGGAAACATTAACAAGGCCATGTTGTGTTGAACTCAACTGCGATTCAAGTTATGTGCTTAAAGGCATTACTGAATGGATTGCCAACTGGAAAAAACGTGGCTGGCAAACTGCGGCTAAACAACCGGTTAAAAATGAAGATCTCTGGCGCCGCTTGGATGCGGCGATTGGCAAGCACACTATCGAATGGAAGTGGGTAAAAGGTCATTCCGGTAACTTGGGCAATGATCGTGCTGATGCACTCGCTAATCTAGGCATTGATTCGATATTAATAGCTGCGCCCCGCTAATCAACAAATTAAACACGTTAAAAAATAATATTATGACGCCTATGTTATCCCGCCCTGCCAAAATTCGTGGCTTGGCATTCCTCGGGCTGTTGCTGATGGCACTGGCTATTCTCGGTGGCATGATCTGGCGCAACCTTCATCACTTTGATACGGTTTTGTCCTATGTTGATTATTCCCACAGGATTCAAAATGTAGCAGTGGGTTTACAACAATCCCTTATTACTTATCTGACTGAAAAAAATCCTCATGTTCAACCGGCGACGTTAGTTAAAACGCTCAATGAAATGGATGCGCTAATGACAGAAAATAGTCAATTATCAGATTCCACCAAGTCAAATCTGGCTGAGGTTAGAGCGATGCTAAAAAATGTCGCTAAACTTGACAGCCAAGAAAAAAATGCCCATTTAATCAAGTCGCTACAAATAATGACTGAGACGCTCGATTATGAAACAAAGCATCGAGAGAAATTATTGGAGGACATCAATCTTGATACTCAGACTGAGCTGTATTCGGCACTATTTATTTTTACGATGCTATTACTGGGCGCGATGTTCTTCTTGCATTTTCGGATATTGCACCCGCTTAATGACCTTAGAAAACTACTGGAACGTCTGACAGAAGAAAATTTCACGCCGATTACGACCGATCATCTTGATCCCTTGTTATTACCCATTTTTAACAGTTATAACGTCATGGTTGCCCAGCTTGCGGCGTTGGAAGAAGCTCAGCGTTTGTATGCCCAGTCTTTGCAAAGGGAAGTCAGGTTAGCGACGCAGGCCTTACTTGAACAGCAATACAGTCTAGCCAGAGCTGAACGTCTCGCGGCAATCGGTGAAGTGGCGGCCGAATTAGCGCATGAGATTCGTAATCCTTTGGCGGGAATCCAGATGGCGTTTAACAACCTGCGCAATGAAATCGATGACCAACAACAATGTGAAAGAATGGAACTCATCAGTGCTGAATTAAAACGTCTGGCGGTATTGCTCAACGATATGTTGAATCAAAGCAAACATGCGCCCGAAAACGCAACAGATTTTGATATGAATATCATGGTTCGCAATTTGGTTGCTTTAACCCGTTACCAAATTGCCGAATCAATACAATTGGATATTGATGTGCCTGAAAGGTTAGTGGTGCATTTGCCGGAGAGCGGTATACGTCAAGTATTACTAAACTTGATCTTGAATGCTGCAGATGCACTGGAGGCCGGTATTGGCTTAATCCAAATTACCGCCCATGCTGATTATCAAGGCTTATGTATCAATGTAATCGATAATGGCTCAGGGTTTTCCCAAGAAATGCTTGATTATGGCATACGTCCGTTCCGTACCAGCCGTCAACGGGGTACGGGGCTTGGCTTATCTATGGTGCAGCGCTTCGTTAAAAACATGGGTGGCACTATCCGGCTTGGCAATCATCAGCCACATGGTGCTTGCGTCACGCTATTATTACCGAAAGGATGTCTTGCTGGAGAAGCCTTATGATAGAAACGCTGCTCGTCATCGAAGACGAAAAATTATTGGGCTCAGAATTGTGTCGACATTACCGGCAATCCGGCTGGGATGTCGTATTAAGCAGTAACCTCGCTGAAGCCAAAACTTTGCTACTTAAAAAAAGGATAGAACCCTTGTTGATACTGTCCGATATGAACTTACCCGACGGTAATGCGCTGGATTTTATGGAAAAAATGAAAATGCATGTTGGCTATGCCGAGTGGCTATTTTTAACAGGTTACGGCAGCGTACCCGATTCGGTTAGGGCATTGCGATTAGGGGCGTATGACTTTTTGGAAAAACCCTGTGATCTGGAACGGCTTGATTTAGTGGTTACCAGTGCCGCGCGGAGTGCATCGATACAACGTCGCGTGGTCGATCAAACTAAACAGGGTTATCGCCGATATTCACCAGATGCCTACGTTGGCCATAGTTTGCAGGCACAAGCAATAAGACAGTTATTAGCTAAACTAACTCAGGTACCGTTTAGTGCATTGATTATCGGTGGCGAAAGTGGTACCGGTAAAGGTCTGACCGCTCGTATTCTGCATTACGGCGGTACGCGTGCCCAGCAACCCATGATAGAGGTCAATTGTGCAGCCTTACCCAGAGAGTTGCTAGAATCAGAATTATTTGGTCATGAACCCGGAGCATTTACCGGCGCAACAGGACGTCATCGAGGGCTATTGGAACAAGCAGATGGGGGCATGTTATTCATGGATGAAATTGGTGAAATGCCACTGGATTTACAGGCCAAACTGCTGAAAGCGATTGAAGACCATAAAGTCCGGCGCTTAGGCGGTGAAAAGGAAATCAGCGTCGATGTCCAGATTGTTGCTGCCAGTAACCGTGATCTGGAACAAATGACACGCACCGGTTATTTTCGTACTGATTTATATCATCGTTTAAGTGTATTTCATGTGGATTTGCCCCCTTTGCGTGAAGCCGTAGAAGACCTTGATGAATTAGTTCCATTATTTATCGCTGAATATAATGCTAAAGCCGGGCGACAAGTTAAGGATATTCCCGACGAGGTTTGGGAAAAACTGAAAGCACATTACTGGCCGGGCAATGTCAGAGAATTACGCAACGTTATTGAACGATGTGTATTGTTCTCCGATGGCGCAACCTTTCCAGGGCAATGGCTGCAACTGCCAGGACAACAGCATAGTGATAAAACCAATAGTTCCGCTGCTACTGAAAACAGCATTTGTTTGCCGCTGGATGGCAGTATGGCACTTGATGATATGGATCGTTTTGTAATCAAGACCGTATTAGAACGCTCCGGTAATAATTTAACCGCTGCGGCCAGAGCATTGGGCGTGACTCGCGAAACTTTACGTTATCGGGTGAGGAAATATAATTTAAAAACGGTAGATTGAAGGTGGCGTTGGCGTTGAGTTTGCTTATTTGCTCCTATTGTCATTATCAGGTAATAAAGAACCGCCATGCTTTTGAGGATTTCAATGCAACTGTTGTAATCGCAGCAAAACTATCTTAACTTACTTGATACGAGCCTATTTCAATGAACACTAAAAATATATTTATTTATTCATCGCTGGCGCTCGGCGTCGCTATAGCGATAAATAATGGCACCGCCTTTGCCAGCGAACCTGTGACACCTATTCAACATGTTATCGTTGTCATAGGAGAAAACGTAACTTTTGACACGCTCTATGGCGCTTATAAGCCGACTAATGGACAGACCATAAATAATTTATTGTCGCGTCACATTATCAATGCCGATGGTACACCGGGTTCTAATTACGGTGCGGCTTTGCAGCGCAAAGGCAGTAATCCAACTGAAAAATACACGGTAAAACCTAAGCGTGGTGAAGCGTATTCAACATTACCGCAACCTTTTCAAACCGGGATGCTCAATCCGGCTACTTTCCAATTTTTGGATTCAACGATTGACCCTCGTTTTCCAGCCGATCTTCCTAATGGTCCCTTTCAAATTACCAAGTATGTCCCTTATGGTTCAGCTAATTCTGCAACTGGCGATCCAGCACATCGATTCTTCCAAATGTGGCAGCAAACCGGTGGAAATAATCTCAACCATAGCTTATTTACTTGGGTAGCGACGACCACAGGCATTGGTGGTGATAACACCACGGATGCGCCAGTACCTGGCGATGCCAAGCAAGGTGGAGAATTGATGGGATTTTTTAACATGTCCCAAGGCGATGCGCCTCTGTTCAATCAATTGGCGAAAGATTACGCGTTAAGCGACAATTTTCACCAAACGATTATGGGTGGAACAGGGGCAAACTTTTTTGCAATAGCGACTGGTGACGTGGCGGTTTATAACCATGACGGTGTTCTTGCCACCCCACCAGCCAATCAAATTGAAAATCCTAATCCGCAAGTGGGCACAGATAATTTTTACACTCAAGATGGCTACCAAGGTGGCTCTTATGTCAATTGCGCTGATGCTAAACAACCGGGGGTTCGTTCAATTCTGAGTATTCTTAACAAGAACAATCGCGCCAGTAATTGTGAAAAAGGCGCATATTACCTAGTCAATAATTATGACCTGCCTTTCAACGTCGATGGTACGGCTAAAGAATTGGGCGCAGATAAATTTGTGTTACCTCCTCAAACCGTGCCAACGATAGGCGAAGCCTTATCTGCCAAAGCCGTCAGCTGGAAATGGTATACCGCCGGTCGTGATACCGGCGATATACTCAATGACGATTTATATCCGTTAGTCCGTGCCTCGGTAGATGCACAGGTTCCAACAACAATTCCTGAACCCAATCGTACGCAAATCGTTGATGCTAACGCCTATAGCACGGCACAAGGCGCTATTTATAATACCAACGGTGATCCGCATAATGCGTCATCCAATGTAGTAAATACGCCGGCATTGCGTGAACATTTGAAAGGCATGGAAACTTTCCTCAACGATGTCAACAACGAGACTCTACCTGAGGTTTCTTTTGTTGTGCCGAAGAATTTGATTAGTGGACATCCAGGTTATTCTGCACCGGCGCTTTATGAATTATTTATCAATAATTTGGTGAACGCCGTTCAGTCCAAACCCGCATTATGGGCGAATACCGCCATTATTATTACTACTGACGAGGGTGGCGGTTATTTCGATAGTGGCTTTATTCAAAATCTGGACTTTTTTGGTGACGGTCCAAGAATTCCATTTTTAGTGGTATCGCCTTATGCGAAAAAAGGTTATGTGGATCACGTCTATCACGACCATGCGTCGATTTTGAAATTTATAGAACACAACTGGGGTTTGCAACCTTTATCATCACGCAGTCGTGATAACCTGCCTAATCCCATTACCAGTACCCATGCTTATCGTCCAGACAACCAACCCGCTATTGGTGATTTAATGAGTATGTTTGATTTTTCTGTTAAAAATTAAAGTTTAAATACCTTTCAAAATTTAGTCGCAGGGTACGCTCCGCCTAGTCTGCGACTATGTCAAAACCCCACTATTCTAATTGCCGAGTAAGGGCACTGGTTCATCCATTGTAGTTACTGACAAAGCGGCGCTAGCGCCAATTAATGCGACAGCGTTGTCAAAGACCGCTTTGATTTCCGCATTCTGGAAGGTCTGTGTTTGTGCGGTCGAGATTGCTTTTAGCGAGCTAGTATCATCAATTTTGGTCAACAAATCTTTTAGGTTTCTGGCGCCTTCTGCCGGTGCGTCCTTGGCCCAATCGATTATTTCTTGCGTTGCTTTGGGCGAGCCTATTTCTACCAAGGCATTGGCGCTGACTTCAAATGCCGACGTTCCCAAGGGTGCTTGCTTAAACCAGGTACTCAAGACTTCAACGGCATCAGGGTTACGTACTTGGGGAATGGCTTCGAACGCTACGGTTTGCTTGGTGCGGTTGGTTTCTTCTGTGACGTTATCGGTGTTATTTCCTGATACGGTTTGTAATAACTGATCAACGCCTTCCGGCGCACCTACTTTCGCAATGGCGGTACCGATAGCATCCAAAAAGGCTGGATCGGTAATCTCAGGATTTGACCAGACAGTTTCTAAAACAGGAGACAGCTCTTCATGAAACTTTCCATCCCAGCGATTATCGCCAATGCGTGCGATAACTTGCAAAACTAATAAATACAGCGGAAAGTCAGCACCTTGTTCAGCCAGATTGATTAATCCAGTCAGCGCTTCAGGCGTAGCAATGTCAGCCAGCAGATCAAGCAGAATGGCTTTATTTTCTACAGGCTCATCCGGTTGCAAGAGTAAGTCGGTGATGCTTTGATAAACGCCAGAGTCGGGGTATTTTCGCAGACGCTCGGCAAGCAAGGTGCTTATGATGGGGATTTGCTGTAAATCAGACTGTTCCAGTAACTGTTTAAGATGATGCCATAATTGCGCAGGTGTTTGAGCATTCTTTGTATTTGCCGAAGTGAACGGTTTAATCCTGATAACTTTACCCGAATGCCTTTTTTCAACGTGGTAAACAGCGGCAATATCTCTGGCTTGTGTTGTTATCACTTGATCGTTTTTTGTACTTTCGCGCAGGCTAATCCAAGTATTGCTAGCTTGCCAACCCGTAATGCTGGGCAAGAGACTGAATAATAGGCAAATCGAAGCGAGTATTCGTCGGTTTATCACCGAGTCATCCACCAAGCACGGGTTAATTTAGCTAAAGCCGCGTTGATTTTTGCATCTTGTTCAGGATCAGCTTTCAGTGTAAGTATTGGAAACGCTAGCTTATCCAATGGATTAGTAGCGTTATGCCCCGATTGCTGTAGCGCTAATAATCCAACGATCGCTTGATTTTCTGTGGTGTCGGCTTGTAAAAAAGACTGCGCCGCTAATGCTGATTGTGCTTGTCCTATCAGCGTTAGACTAAGCTGGGGATGACGATTTAACAAACCCAATGCCGCTGCTCGAACTTCATAGCCTAACTGTTTGCTAGAAACGCGCTTTTTCTTGCCATCGTTGGCGTCATGATGCAATAGCTTGCCAGCAATACTTTGATTTAGCAGGTCGTAATAGCCAAAGGCAACGCGATAGCAATAGACATTATTGTGCGGATTGTATGAATCTTCACCGAGTACAACACCACCGTAAATAATGGGGCAGCGATTATTAAAGTGTTGTTTTACAAACTCATTCCATACGGTGTGCTTAATACCTTCACCATGCAGCAGTAGCAAGGCTTTAGTCGGCTTTTTGGGGACTTTGGTTTTAACAAAACGGGCACTCAAGCTAATATTTTCATTAGATTTCAGCGTACAAAGCGGGCCTATCGTATTAATACAGGCACCATTCCAACCCTCAAAGCGGTAATTCTTATCAGGTACGGCGAACAGACTGACCAGCGCGTCAGCAGGTATCTGGAAGGTGCAGCTAGAGATACAGTCTATATCACCCAGAACACTGGCAACATGCCCACCCGAGCTGTCGGCTACTTGAATATCCAGCTCCAAGGCGGTCGTGGGCAACGGAAAAGTCAGCACCATTACCGTTAATAGTAATAGCCATTTTGCGCTATTGAAGGGTAGCTTAAGCCCATAGCCCTTGTTAGGATAGTGGTGAATTTGCATGGTTTAACTCTTGTTGTTAGGTTTTATTTTCATAATAATACCGGACATAACAACGTCTTGCGAGCGGGTTTTTTGGTTAACATTTCATTCACACTAACTGTTGTATCCTGTCGCTGTCTGATGGTTTGTTGCGCTTTTTTATGCTTACGGGGCTATTAGACCTAACGCCGGTTTGCTCACAAAATGGTATCCTTATCCCATTGCTACGGGTAAACGGGTAACTGCTGAGTAGTTAATACGGCATTTTTTATCAACATCATCTATAAAAACCTTCTTAAGGAGCATTCTATGAAGTTAATTAATTACCCAATAGGTATAAAAATACTCGGGTTAATCAGTGCCTCGCTCATTTTTTTAGCGATTCATACTGACGCGCAAGCAGCGCAAAAAACGAATCAGCTCAAGCCTAAACATGTCGCCTCATTCAAGCAATTAAAGCGAATGCTTTCTGCAAAAAGGGTACATGCCAATAATTTTTTAGTTTTTAAAACGATGACATTAGCGGATGGGGGAACCGCCGTATTTAACTCGGCTCCTACAGAATCTGGTGCAATCGAACATTCAGATACCAATATACAAGTGCAAGGTGTTGATGAAGGCGATACCGTTAAAACCGATGGTCAGTACATTTACCGCATTCAAAACGGTCAAGTGAACATCATGCAGGCTTATCCTGCCAATAGCATGGCATCGATTGCCAGCTTGAAATTTGATACGCAATTCAGCCCTATTGAGCTTTATGTTCAGGGTGAGCAAATGATTGTTATTGGTACAGGTTGGCGAGCCGATAGTAACAATAACGCGGTGCCGGTTTTGCAAAAACAAAGGCAAACCAAAATGGCGATTTGGGCACCTTCGGGAGAAAGCCGCACAATGGCGCGCGTTTATGACATTAGTGATCGTACTGCACCGGTTATACAGCGCGAAATTGCCTTTACTGGCGATTATCTGTCTTCGCGCAAAATTGACGACAACGTCTATCTGATAGGAAGAAAGTATCCCAATTATTACTTCAGATATTTTGGGTTTGGCCTTATGGCATCGGACAGCGCAAAAATGACCACCGATAATGTGTTACCGCATATCAGTGACAGTGCCGTTGCCAACGGCGAAGAACATACTTTGCCATTGACTGACCTGTATTATTTTCCCAATTTTGTTGAACCGGATTATGTCGTTGTGGCAGGTTTTAGCCTTAGTGCCTTGAATCAACAAGCTGATATTAAAGCGTATTTGGGTAGCGGCGATATTACTTATGCTTCCAGCAAAAATTTATATCTCTCGGCGGCAGATTACAACAGCGATACCGTAACCGATTCATCAGTATCCTCACCGGTCACGCATCTTTATAAATTTGCACTTGATAAGGGTGGTGTTACTTTTAGCAAAGCGGGCGAAGTGCCGGGCGTGGTGTTAAATTCCTTTTCAATGGATGAACATAACGATTATTTCCGCATAGCCACTACAGTTGATCAATGGACAACCTCAGGTGATATTGGCAATCTTCAGACTTGGAACAATCTTTATACCTTAGATAGTGATATGAAAATTGCGGGTCGTCTTGAACATTTAGCCGAAGGTGAGCGCATTTACTCAGCGCGTTTTATGGGGGATCGCAGTTATCTGGTCACCTTCCGTCAAACTGATCCCTTGTTTGTAATTGACCTGTCCACACCTACGGCGCCTAAAGTATTAGGTGAGTTAAAAATTCCTGGGTTTAGCAATTATCTGCATCCTTATGATGAAAACCATATTCTCGGCTTTGGGCAAGATACCCAAGAAACCAGTACAGGCGTGGTGACTAAAGGCATGAAACTGGCAATGTTTGATGTGACCGATGTGGCTAATCCCACTGAAATGCACAGTTTGACTATTGGCGATCAGGGTACTTACTCACCGTTAATGTGGGATCATAAAGCCTTATTGTTTGACAAAAAACGCGGTCTGTTAGGTTTTCCTATCAGCGAAACAGCGCAACAAGCCGGAGACCAATGGCCTTCAGAAGTTTTCCAAGGGGCGCATATTTACAAAATCAGTTTGGCTGACGGGTTTCAAAAACAAGCGGCCATTACGCATCAGGATAATGGTGAAATGTATAACTGGAATCATTATATTCAGCGCCTGTTGACGATTGGCGATCAGTTGTACACGCTTTCTGAAACTAGGGTGCAAGCCAATGATCTGACTGATTTTAAGCAAACCGGTGTATTAGATTCGCCTATTGAAATCTTACCCGTAACAGACTGTGTGCTGCCGCAAACTGATGAAACGGTTGTTGGCGAAATTGCCAGTGATTGCCAAATACTTATTGACCCACCGATACCGGTTTCCATCCAAACTTTACAATAGTTGAGACTACTTATGAAAAAATCGAATTTACGCGTTATTTTTTTAGCGCTATCGTTGATGACTACCTCGACATTCGCAGGCAATAATGCTGTTGAAATTACTATTGGCGGTATCGGTCCGGGTGTTGATGCGGCGGCCTTTGGAACCGTACAGCAGGTTATTGGCCATGCGGTTGCCAGCGGTGTTGTTGATAAGTTTGTCGTCAGTGGTTATGGCAAAGAAGGCGGTTTTTCTGCTTGCGCACAAGCCTCGCCAAGAACCAAAGGCTTTGCCGCTTTTGTAAAGCAATTGCGGATCATTACCCCTAATCCAGCTACAACGGCTTATTCTCTGCATTTAACTGCGGCGTGTGTTAGCGAGCCTATCACCGCTTGTACCATGGATGTTATGCAATGTCCTGATGGTTCATTTGTTGGGCGCACTGCACCTTTTTGCGAATTTGCGCCTTGTCCTGGAAACTAATTGCGCAACTGCTGTTGTAGAGACGTTGCATTACAACGTCTCTGCATGATTACCGTGAATAAAGGTCTACCATGCGAATTTTGATTATCGAGGATGATATTGATATCCGCGCCCAAGTTCGTAGGCATCTCGAAAAGGAAAGCTTTCGTGTCGATGAGACCGGTGACGGTCAGGAAGGGCTTTATTTTGCAACTGAATATCCGGTCGATGCTGCCATTATTGACTTAGGCTTACCCGGTATGTCTGGTCTGGAAATTATCAAACGGTTGCGCCAACAAGGTAGTCAACTTCCCGTGCTTGTGCTTACCGCTCGCGGCCGCTGGCAAGAACGTGTTGAAGGGCTGGAGGCTGGAGCAGACGATTATTTGGTAAAACCTTTTCAGATGGAAGAATTGTCTGCACGCATCAAGGCTTTGATGCGTCGCGTGATTGGTGCGCCACAATCCTTATTGAATTGTGGCAATCTGATACTCAATCTCGACACACAAAAAGCGATGGTCGATGGCATTGATATAGAACTAACCAGCTTCGAATATCAACTGTTAGCCTATCTTGCTCAACAACAGGGCAAAATTGTTTCCAAAGATGAACTTACCGGCTATCTTTACCCTCATGACGCCGATCCTGAAAGCAATGTTCTTACCGTTTTAGTCGGTCGTTTACGAAAAAAACTCGATCCAGAAGGTATTCGAAATCCCATCGAAACCTTACGTGGACGAGGCTATCGACTGAACTAAAAATAGCTCGCGTGATAAATTCGCTTTATTTCAGACTTAATCTTACCGCCATTCTTGTGTTGGTTATTTTTCTGACCACCACGGGCGCTGTCCTCGACAATGCTTTTCTGGAAAGCGCACGCTCGTCCTTTCGGGAGCGTATGTTAGGGCAGGTTTATCAACTGCTTACCGCCGCCTTAGTCGATGAAAGCGGTCAACTCATCATGCCGCTGCCGACCCATTTACCTTATCCCCAACTCGCGCTGCTGGATTCTGGGTTGTACGCGGTTGTGAGCGGCAATGGTAACGAGCAATTACTGTGGCGGTCGCCCTCATTACTCAACCGAAAAACACCGCCCCTGTTTAAATTGCAAGTAGGCGAAAAGCATTGGGCTGATATACAAATGGAAGACGGTAAGGATTACTACCTGCTGGGTTTCGGTTTTCAGCGCACCCTTAAAACCGGCATCTATGCTTTCAATTTTTATTTAATGACTGAACTGGCACCCTTGCAAAAACAAATTTATCTCTACCGCCGCCGCTTATGGCGTGGTTTAGCAAGTGCGGCCATCTTGTTACTAGCGACCCAAATTTGGGTATTACGTTGGGGATTGAGTCCTCTGCGTAAGGTTGGACAAGAGCTCAGTGCCATTGAAGCGGGCGAGCGCAACCAGATTGATGGCCGCTATCCCAGAGAAGTGAAGCAATTAGCCGATAATATCAATACGCTCCTGACCCAGGAACGTGCCCGCCAAACTCGCTACCGTAATGCCTTGGCCGATCTGGCGCATAGCTTGAAAACACCCTTAGCGGTATTGCTGGGCGCGGTCGATCAACCTGAGGCATTGCCTGGTACGGTAAATGAACAAACGACTCGAATGATGCACATTGTCGAGCGGCAATTGCAACGCGCCGGTGCAGCCAATAGCGCCGCGACGGCGCCACCAATTTTAGTGCAGCGCGTGGTGGATAGAATTACTGCCTCATTGTGCAAAGTGTATCGCAACAAAAATATAAGCTTGGGTAACCATATAGCCGCTGACCTGCGGTTTCGTTGTGATGAAGCTGATCTGATAGAAATTCTAGGTAATCTGCTCGATAACGCCTTCAAATGGTGTAACCGCCGAGTCGAAATTAGCGGACACCAAGCAGGTCATCGGTTGACGATTAGTATCCATGATGATGGCCCAGGCATCAGCGCTAAAGATATTGAGCATATTCTGCTACGCGGCGGGCGTGCCGATGAATCAACGCCCGGTCACGGCATTGGGCTTAGCGTTGCCGCCGATATTGTAGAAGCTTATCAGGGGCAGCTACGCATAGAAGCAAGCGAGTTAGGCGGTGCGGCTATTATTATTGAATTTTGGGTTTAAACGAATTTGCAGGGTGTCTTCAACTCGCGTGTCCAGCAAAAGCATAATCAGTAGCCTCTTTTTCCTCAGCTTTTCAAACACAAACCTCTTATCAAGCCACAACTAATATTTTTAGAGGTACAAAGCACAATGACATAACCTGTCACCCCCCTATGCTATCGTTTGCCATCCATCAACGAATCAACCCAAGACTATGGCTAAAACGACCACCCCCTCTACGCATGAAAAAGTATCCGTGCGTCTAGCCGAAATACTAATTAAGCTCAATCGCGGTGAAAAACTCGATCCACATCAACTCGCTGAGGAATTTGGCGTGACCTTACGCACCATTCAGCGCGACTTACTGGAGCGTCTGGCTTATCTACCGTTTACCAAAGACCAACACTATTTCGCCCTTGATCCTTATTATCTGGGCAAACTGACCGCCGCTGACATCCAACGCTTTGCCAGCTTATCCGGCATCAAGGCGTTATTTCCGGTATTAAGTGACAATTTTCTGAGTGAAATTTTTGATGCCCGTATCAGCCATGCCTATCTGGTCAAAGGTCATCATTACGAAGATTTGTCTGACAAAAACAGC